>JAJDEX010000211.1 GCA_029259575.1 Planctomycetota bacterium
CTGCGAATGTCGTCGCCCCGGCCAACAGCATCTCGAACCTCTCACCCAGAAATATCTCCATGCGCACCGGTGGGCTCGTCACCGCCGTCCTGGGAATTCTCATCATGCCCTGGAAGTTGCTGGCCTCGGCCGACGCCTACATCTTTACCTGGCTCGTCGGCTACTCCGCCCTCTTGGGCCCGATCGGAGGCATCGTGATCGCGGACTACTTCGTCGTGCGACGTACGCAACTGGACCTGGATTCGCTCTACCGACGTGACGGTGCCTACGCCTACATGCGTGGTGTGAATCCGGTTGCGATCGTCGCGTTGCTCATCGGGATCGCGCCGAACATCCCTGGGTTCTTGGGAACTGTGCGTGAGGACTACGCCCCGGCCGAGATCTGGTCGACGCTCTTCGACTTCGCCTGGTTCATCGGATTTGGCCTGTCCGCCGCGACCTACGTGATCGGCATGCGCCTCACCTCGCGCGGCGAACCTAGTCCGTGATCAGCGAATCGGTTTCCTTGGCGATGTCGCCCTTCCACATCGAGTCGCGTTCGGCTTGGCCGGCCTTCTCGCGCTTGGCGGCGCGTTGGCGGTCGACCAGGTCGTGGTGCGTGGAGAAGTAGGGGAGCGAGACGCCGACCAGATCGGAGACGCTCGCCATGCCTTTCGAGTCCAGGAACTCGGACAGGCCCGAACAGAGTTCGGTGATCATCTCGTAGCCCTGCAGCATCGCGCCCGTACACACCTGCACCGTCTGCGAGCCCATCGCGATGAACTGCGCGGCGTCCAGCGCGTTCTCGACGCCGCCCATGCCGCTGATCGAGAGGTTCGGGCACGCGCGCGCGAGCTCCATCACCTGGCGCAGCGCGATCGGGCGCACCGCGCGACCCGAGTAGCCGCCGGGGACCGTGTAACCCTCGACCGTCGGCATCGGGCGCAGCGTCTCGAGGTTGATGCCGATCACGCACAGGATCGTGTTGATCGCGGACAGGCCGTCGGCGCCGCCGCGTTCCGCAGCTTTCGCGGGCACCGTGATGTCGGTGATGTTGGGCGTCATCTTGGCCCACACCGGGATCTTCGACACCGACTTCACCCAGCCGGTGACCTCTTCGACGATGTCCGGGTCCTGGCCCATCGCCGCGCCCATCTTGCGTTCGGGCAGGCCGTGGGGGCAGGAGAAGTTCAGTTCGAACGCATCGACGCCGGTCTCCTGGGTGCGCTCGGTGATCTCGACCCAGCGGTCCTTCTCGCACTCCTCCATGATCGAGGCGATGAGGACGTGGTCGGGGTAGGCCTCCTTCGCAGCCTTCAATTCCTCGAGCCACACGTCGAACGGGCGGTCCGAGATCAGCTCGATGTTCTGGAACCCATAGACGTTCTTGCGATCGTTCACGTCGGCCAACTTGCCGTAGCGCGGGACGGTGTTGTTCACCTTCTCGTGCTCGAGGCTGAGCGTCTTGCAGACGATGCCGCCCCAGCCCAGTTCGAACGAGCGCTGGATGACCTTGCCGTTCGTGCCGGGAGGGCCCGACCCGAGGACGAATGGGTTCGGGAAACGGATGCCGTTGACTTCGATGCTGAGGTCGGCCATGTCGGGTTCCTAGGTGGGCAGTTGCGCGCAGGCCTCGCCCAGAATGGCGAGGGCCTCTTCGATCTCGGACGCGGTGACGGTCAAGGCGGGGGAGATGCGCAGGACGTTGCCGTTCAGGCCTCCCTTGCCGACCAACAGGCCGCGTTCCTTGGCGGCTTCGAACACGAGCGCCGTCGTGGTGGGGCTGTGGGTCCGATCGCCCGCGGGTTCGTTGTCGACGAACTCGACCGCCTGCATCAAGCCCTTGCCGCGCACGTCGCCCATGTGCTTGGGGTGCTTGGCCTGCAACTCTTCGAGCCCGGCACGCAGCAGTGCGCCCATCGCCTCCGAGTTGTCCGCGAGCTTCTCGTTCTCGATCACCTCGATCGTCGCGTTCGCGGCGGCCGCCGACATCGGGTTACCACCGAAGGTCGAGAGCGTCAGCGCCTGGAACGCGTCCGCGATCTCGGGCGTGGCGATCGTGACGCCCAAGGGCATGCCGTTCGCGACGCCCTTGGCCATCGTCATGATGTCCGGTTCGACGCCCCAGTGCTCGATGCCGAACATCTTGCCGCCGGTGCGCCCGAAGCCCGTCTGGACCTCGTCGCAGATGAACACACCGCCGTACTTGCGGATGATGTCCGTCGCCATCTGGAAGTACTCGGGCGGCGGGACGATGAAGCCACCGACGCCTTGGATCGGCTCGGCGATCAAGCCGGCGATCTTGCCGGTGGTCGTCGTGCGGATGAGCTCTTCGAGGTCCGTCGCGCACGCCACGCCGCAGGTCGGATAGGTCAGCTTGAGCGGGCAGCGATAGCAGTACGGCGCGGGCGCGTGCTTGATGCCTGCGACCTGGGTCGGCACCGACCGCCACGGTGAGTGCGCGGTCAGCGACTGGGCGAGCAACGAGCGACCGGAGTAGCCGTGGCGCAACGCGATCAACTCGGTCGATCCCGTGTACACCTGGGCCAGCGCGACCGCCGTCTCGTCGGCCTCGGTGCCGCTGGCGGTGAACATGCTCTTCTGCAGCTTGCCCGGCGTGATGCGCGCCATGCGCTCGGCGAGTTCGACGATCGGCAGCGTCGGGTACAGCGTCGAGACGTGCCCCAAACGATCGATCTGTGCCTTCAACGGGCCGTTGACCCGTTCGTCGCACTGGCCGATCGACACGGTCAGGATGCCGCCGAAGAAGTCGAGGTACGTGTTCCCGTCGATGTCGGTCAGGCGCAGGCCTTTGCCCGACTCGAGGACCACGGGTTCCTTGTAGTAGTTGGCCACCGCGCCCAGCACGTAGTCCTTGTGCTTCGCGAGCACGTCCTTGCGATTCATGTCGGTCATCCGAGCGTGCGCTCGAGGTAGCGGCCGGCCCCGCGCTCGACGCGCAGGTCTCCGTCCTGGTACTGCACCCGGCCGTTCACGATCACATGACTGCAGGTGCCCTTGGTCTGGAAGCCCTCGAAGATGTTGCGATCGACCTTGTGGTGGTGCGTCTTCACGCTGATCGTGCCGGTGGCTTCGGGGTCCCAAACGACGAGATCCGCGTCGGCGCCGACCGTGATCGAACCCTTGCGCGGATAGAGGCCGAAGATCTTCGCGGCGCGCGTCGAGGTGACGTCGACGAACTGGTTCAGATCGAGGCGACCTTCGAGCACGCCGTAGGTGTACATCAATGCCAGGCGATGCTCGATGCCCGCGGCGCCGTTCGGGATCTTGCGGAAGTCGTCCTTGCCCATGTCCTTCTGGCCGACCTGGTTGAACGGACAGTGGTCGGTCGCGACGACCTCGAGGATGCCAGAGCGCAACGCGCCCCACAGCGGTTCCTGATGTCCGCGCGGCCGGATGGGGGGCGACATGACCGCCGCCGCACCTTCGAAGCCGGGCTTGTCGTACACCGAGTCGTCGAGCAGCAAGTACTGGGGGCAGGTCTCGCCCATGACGTTCTGGCCGCGCGCGCGGGCCTCGCTGATCGCGTCGATGGACTGCTGGCACGTGACGTGCACGATGTACAGCGGCTCGCGCGTCATGCGGGCCAACATGATGGCGCGATTCGTGGCCTCGCCCTCGACGGGAGCCGGTCGGGAGCGCGCGTGGTACTTGGGTCCGGTCTTGCCGGCCGCGAAGAGCGAGTTCTGCAGCTCGACGACCATGTCACCGTGCTCGGCGTGCACCGTCGTCAACGCACCCAGTTCGCGCGCGGTCTTCATGACCTGGATCAGTTCGTAGTCGTCGACGCCGATCGCGCCGCGGTACGCCATGAACGTCTTGAACGACGGAATGCCCTCGTCCTGGACGCAGCGCCGCATCCACTCGGCGGTCTCGTCGCCCCACCAGGTCACGGCCATGTGGAAGGCGTAGTCCGCGACGGCCTTGTCGGCCTTGGCGTGCCACTCGGCGAGGCCCTCCATCAGGTTCTGGTCGCGCGCCGGGATGACGAAGTCGATGATCGAGGTCGTGCCTCCTGCGACGCCCGCCGCCGTGCCCGTCTCGAAGTCGTCCGCCGACACGGTGCCCATGAAGGGCAGCTCCATGTGCACGTGCGGGTCGATGCCGCCCGGGAAGACGTATTGTCCGCTGGCGTCGATGACGGTGTCGCCCGGTTCGGTCGCGAAGCCGGAACCGATGGCGACGATCGTGCCGCCTTCGGTACGTACGTCGCCGACGTAGGTGTCGAGCGCCGTGACGATCGTGCCGTTCTGGATCAGGATGCCCATGGGGGAGCGCCTCCTAGCAGGCCGTTGAAGAAGTGGTGGCTCGCTCGGAGCCGGCGGGATTCGTGCGGGCAAGGCG
>JAJDEX010000212.1 GCA_029259575.1 Planctomycetota bacterium
CGATCTCGACGGCGACGGCTTCGTGTTGGAGATGCTGATCGAGGACCCGCTCGGGCCCTGGACCTTGCCCTCCGACGGACGCATTCCGATTCAGGCCACTGCGGACTCCGCGATGCGCTATCGACGCGTCCGGGAAGGGCGGGACGACGACGGGGACGGTCTGTACAACGAGGACGCAGGCCTCGGCTCGCGGCTCGACGCCAACTTCCCGATCGGTTGGGAAACGGTGCCCCGGGAACTGCGTGGTCTGCATCCGCTCAGCGAGCCGACGGCCCGCGCACTGGCGTCCGAGATCCTCGCGCGCCGGACCGCCCTGGTGCTGGTCGTGCAAGGGGACCACGGTGGGCTGGCGTTCCCCGGTGGCACAGCCGAACTGGCGGTCGACCCGCGCGACGTGGGCGCGTTCACCCGAACGCTCGGCGCCTTCCGAACGAACCTGAATCGGCCGTGGGCGGAGGCGCTTCCGCTCGCCCGCACCGGGGCTGGACCTCGCGGCGGGACCTTGGTCGATTGGTGCTACGCCGTGCCCGGCATCCCCGCGCTCGAGGTCGCCGTCTGGGGGCCGCACGCCGGTTGTCCGCCGGAAGCGGAGTCACGCGTCGCCCTCTCCTCCCGTTCCGAGGATCCGTCGCTGAAGTCGCAGGGCGGGACCTCGCCCTGGAGTCCGTGGCTCGATCGAGAATGTGGGGGCATGGGCTTCGTCGAATGGCGCCCCGTGGACCTGGGTCCTGGCATCCACGCACGCGTCGGAGGTTGGGAACCCCTCACCCGGTTCAACCCGCCCGCAAATCAACTGCCCCGCGCTCTGCAGGGCTTGGACGGCTTCGTGCGCGCCATGGCCGACGGGCTGCCGCGCCTGGAGTGCATCATCACTCTGGCCGAGCGCGAGGGCTCCGTCGTGCGGTTGTCCGCGACCCTGCGCACGCGCGGGCTCTGGCCCACGTCGTTGGCCGCGCAGGGTCTGTGGCCCGGTGCGCAGGTCGGAACGACGCGACTGGATCTGGATCTCCCGGCGGGTGCGCGACTCCTCGGCGGCGCCGAATCCGTCGACCTGGGCGCGCTGCCCGGAGGAGCCACTTCGCAAGAGGTGGAGTGGCTGATTCTCCTGCCGCAAGGCGCGTCGATGACGCTACGAGGACATGCTCCGTTCGTCGCCGATGCCGTGCGCGAGGTGCGACCTTGATCGCTCTTTGGTGGCTCGCCGCCGCGTCGTTCGGCGGTCATCTCGCAGTTCCTCTGCCGGACGACCTGGGACTGCATCCCGAGGTCGTACGACCAGAGGACATGCTCGGTGCCGGACAGGACTCGTCGAGCCTCGCGCCGGGCACAATGAGCCCCGCGTGGATCACGCCTCAGCCGGCGCAGGTCATGCCTCGCCCCGCGTTGGACACACCTCAGCCGGTACAGGTCACGCCGCGCTCCGCGAAGGCCACGACACGCCCAGCGCAGGACGCACCGCGCCCCGCGCAGGACACGCGCATCTCGATCTCGAAGGACGACGGTCCGGTGGCTTCCGTGTCCGCCGCGCCTTCGCCGATCCGGATCTCGATCGAACCGATTCCGCAGTTGCGTAGCCTCGGTGGGCTCGTCAGCGCTTACCCCGGTCTGGCGCGCGTCGATGTGTATGGCGCGACCGAACGGGGCACCCAACTGTCCGCGATTCGTCTGGGGCTCGGGGATTCGGATCGCCCATGCATCGTGGTCGTCGCCGACCCGTTGGCACCGCGCGAGGCTGGTCGCGACGCCACCTTGATGCTGGCGTCCCAACTGCTCGATCGACTCGAGTCCAATCAGGACGGCGATGTCCTGTGCCAGGTCGACTGGTGGCTCGTGTCCGACCCGCACCCGGACCGCGACACGGAAGCGGATCGAACCGCACGCATCGGACATGGTTTCTTGGCGGGTTGGAGTCCTTGGGGCACCGATCTCGACCCGGGCCTCGACCCCGGACCCTGGCCTCTGTTCGACACCGAATCACGCTCGCTCGCGATCGCCCTGGGCGAGGTCCCGGGGGCGGCCGCGGCGTTGGTTCTCGCGCCCGAAGGCGACCCGTTCGCGGGGGGCCGCGCGGCGCGGCACTGTCGCGATCACCTGGGTTGGTTGACGTCCACGACGGGGCTCGACGGAACGCTGGACCTCGCAGTGGCGGAAAGGCTCGCCCGGAACTTGCCCGCGCTGAAGTTGACGGCACCGCGCGCGACCGATCTGGGCGAAGGGCTGTGGCTCGTCGAGCACGACCTGTACGCCGCCGGCGTCGTCTCCGAGCGGGCCGCCAAAGTCGATTTGACCTGGTCCGGGGCCACGGTCGTGGCGCTGGCTCGGTCCGTGACGCAGCGCGGACCCGAGCGCACGGAAGCCATGAAGGACGCGGTCTTCGACGTCGTCCGCCATCGCAGCGAGACGGCGCGCGTGGATGGACCGGAGCCGGGCCGCGTGCAACGGCTGCGGTGGGTGATCCGCGTTCCGCTGGGGAGCGCACCGGCGTTGACGGCGGCGGGAGCTTGTTGGAACCCGGCGCATCGCACGGTCGAAGCGCCGACCCGCTAGTCGGCCTTCAACGCTTTGCGCCTCAGGACCTCGTCCTCGATCTTCGGCAACGCGCCGCAGACGATGTTGCCGATCACCTGCAGCGAATCCGGTGAGCACTTGTCGAGCGTGTCCTCGTCGGAATGCCAGAACGGCCGCGTCGGGCCCCCGTACTTGAGGTCGATCAGGTCGATGACCGGAACGCGCAGCGACTTGAACGGCAGATGATCGTCCGAGATCGCGCTGCCGGGTCCACGACCGACGTGTTTCTCGAGCCCTTGCGACTTGGCCTCGCCCCAAACGATGTCCCGCAGCCACGAGGTCGAGTTGATGTCCCAGTCGAGCTGGACGTCCTTCTCGGCGACGAGGTCCAGCAGCACGAACGCGCCCGTGTGGAACAGGTCGCCGTTGCCCTTGATCTTGTTCGCGTGGTGACGCGAGCCGAACGTGTTGTTCGGGTTGCTCCATTCCGTCGGATGGAACGACTCCTCGCCGTCGAAGAACGCGAAGCGATAAGTGACCGGCCGCGGGCCAGCAGCCACGACACCGCGCATCAACTCCATGACGGCACCGAAGGACGAGCCACCGTCGTTCGCGCCGACGAACCGGGGCCCCAGGAACTTCGTGTCGATGTGGCCGGCGACGTACAGGATGGGGGCGGGCGGTGCGCCCTCGGGTACGGCCGCCACGAGCGTGACGATCACGTTGCCGAACTCGACCTCACCGGTGGGGGTGTTCGCCGTGACGGGCACCTTGTGCTTGAAGGTCTCGCGCTCCGGCTTCAAGCCGAGCTTGCGCGCCTCTTCCTCGATCCACATCCGCGTTTGTTCCAGCGCCGGGGATCCGGGATGGCGCGGGCCGAGCTCGACGGTGCGGACCATGTCCTTCCAGGCGGCCTCCCCGTCGAACCGGATCGGCTTGCGGGTGTCGACCCGGACGGCCGGGGCTTCGGGCTCCTGGGGCGTGTTGCCGGAGCTCGGAGAGCACGCGAACGTGGCGAGCAGGAGTACGGACAGCCCGAGGAACTTGGGGGAGGCGCGGTGCATGGCCCCGATCCTATCCATGGGAAGGGCGTAAGCCCCGCGGTAAGGCGCCTGGATGGGCACTGGAAGTGCCACGGGGGCATCCCACAGTAGGGGGTTGGCCGTCGGGACCCCACGTTTCGAATCCCGCCACACGCCTCCAAGACGCTGATTTCGACCCAGGCGAGGTCCCGCCCTGTTCCGGCGCGACCCCCCTTTTGGGCCCCACGAGGCCGGAAGACTTCAGCTTGGAGCGTGACCTCTCGATAGGAGACACCGGTTCTCCCTTCGAAGGACCCACGCCTCTCTCCCGTCGAGGGGCCCAACCGGCAGCCGAAGTCCCATGAGCGAATTCCACTCCCCCCTGTTCGATCTGATCCGTCAAACCCACGACGGCGATCGTCACGAACGCCTCCACTGGGAGGGCTCCTTGCAGGAGTACCTGACCCTGGTTCAGGAGAAGCCGATGCTCGCGCGCAACGCCTGGCAACGGCTCCTGGGCATGATCGAATCCCACGGGTGGGAGATGTCCGAGGGCGACTCCGGGCTGCGTCGCTGGCGTCTGTTCAACGACCCGTTCGGTCGTGGCGACGATGCGGTCTACGGTCTGGAGCGTTCGCTGTGCAGCTTGGTCGACACGATCCGTGCCGGCGCGCGTCACCTGGGTCCCGAGCGACGCATCTTGCTGCTGCACGGTCCCGTCGGTTCGGCGAAGAGCACGATCGCGCGACTGTTGAAGCGTGGCCTCGAGGAGTACACCGCCAGCGATGAGGGCGCCATCCATACTTTCGGTTGGGAGATCGACGGCGAGTTCATTCCGTCGCCGATGAATCAGGACCCGTTGATGCTCGTACCGCGCGAACAGCGCGCTGCGGTCGAGGACGCGCTGAACAAGAACTTCCGCGGCGAGTACAAGCTGCGCATCGAAGGCGACCTGGATCCGGTCAGTCGCCACTACCAGGAGCAACTGATGGAGCGCCACGGTGGCGACTGGGGCAAGGTGATGGAGCACGTGCGCGTGCGCCGTTTCCTCTTCAGCGAAGCCGACCGCATCGGCATCGGCACGTTCCAGCCCAAGGACGAGAAGAACCAGGACTCGACCGAGCTCACAGGCGACATCAACTACCGTCGCATCGCCGAGTACGGTTCGGACTCCGATCCGCGTGCGTTCAACTTCGACGGTGAGTTCAACGTCGCCAACCGCGGGCTGCTCGAGTTCGTCGAGGTGTTGAAGCTGGACGTCGCGTTCCTCTACGACTTGTTGGGCGCGACGCAGGAGCACTCGATCAAGCCGAAGAAGTTCCAGCAGTGCTCGATCGACGAGGTCATCCTGGGTCACACCAACGAGCCCGAGTACCGCCGCCTGCAGAGCAACGAGTTGATGGAGGCGTTCCGCGATCGCACCATCAAGATCGACGTCCCGTACAACCTGGAGATCGGTCGCGAGGTCGAGATCCACCGTCGCCGCTACGGCGCGAAGGGCACGCCCGGACGCCGCCTGGCGCCGCACACGCTCGAGCTGGCCTCGATGTGGGCGATCCTGACGCGCCTCGACGAGCCGTCGCACCCGAGCCTGACGATGATGCAGAAGGCGCGCTTGTACGACGGCCAGGACGTGCCCGGTTTCACCTCCGAACAGGTCACCGAGATGCGCGAGGCCTCGACCCGCGAGGGGATGGAGGGCATCTCGCCGCGCTACGTCCAGGACCGCGTCGCCACGTGCCTGGTGTCCGATCGCCAGACGGTCGGCCCCAAGGACGTGCTGGATTCGATCGAAGAAGGCCTGCGCCACCACTCGATGGTCGCCAACGAGGACGTGCGTCGTCGCTATCTCGAGCGCGTCGCGCTGGTCCGCGAGGAGTACGAGGAGATCGTCAAGCACGAGGTCCAGGTCGCCA
>JAJDEX010000213.1 GCA_029259575.1 Planctomycetota bacterium
GGTCCGACGCAGGGCGCTGACCGACCCGGTGGGTGTCAGTCGGGGGAGACGTTGTCGGTCAGGCGCCACAACGTCCAGCAGGCGACGCTGCGCAGCGGGCGCCAAATCTCGGCGCGCTCCACCAAGGCCTTGGGCTTCGGACGTTCGGCAAGGCCGTCGAGGCGTTTCAGGCCTTCCTGGATGGCGAGATCGCCGGGGGCCATCACGTCGAGGCGACCCAGGCGGAAGAGCAGGAACATCTGGGCCGTCCACGGACCGATGCCATGCACTTCGGTCAACGCGGATTCGATGTCGGCGTCGTCCATGCGCGAGATCGAGGTCAGGCTCAGGGTCTTCGCGTCCACGCGCGCCGCGAGATCGCGCAGACTCTTGAACTTGCCCGCGGACAGGCCGGCGCCGCGAAGGTCCTCCTCGGGCAGCTCCAGGATCTGGCGCGCGTTCGGAAAGCGCGAGCCGGGCGTCAAGCGGTTCACGCGGCCGTAGATCGTCCGAGCAGCGGCGCCCGCGAGTTGCTGGAAGATGATCGAGCGGGCGAGCGCTTGGAAGTGCGAGCCCACCGCCTCTCCGCCCTGCAACGGGAAGCCCGGGAACTTGGGCATCCGCGTCATCGCCTTCGCCAACACCGGATCGCGCCGCCGCAGAGCGCGCACGGCCTTGGGATCGGGGTGGTTCGGCTGGCTCAATGGGCGACCTCGAGCAAGCGTTCGAGCTCGTGGCGCACGGCGGGCGACGGCTCGGACTGCAGGTGCTCGAGGAGCTGGATCGTGTCCGGGTCGCCGGCGCCAAAACGCGAGCGCGCGGCGTGCTGGCGCAACGTGTGAGCCGCTTCGCGCCGGACGCGAGCGGAGGGATCGTTGAGCACCACGTGGACCAACGCCTGGCGTGCGATCGGGGAGCGGAAGTCGAGCAGGCGCGCGGCGCGTTGGCGCAACAACGGCTCGGGGCTGCCCAGTCCGGCTTCGACCAGGGCGATCTCGGCGGCGGCGTGTCCTCGGGCGTGCGCATCGATCTTGGCGCGCAGTTCGGTCAAGGCGCGCCACTGCAAGGCGGGTCGGTCGGAGCGACGTGCTTGGACGACCCACATCGTCGTGGACTTCGCCTGGCGCAGGTCCACCAGGAGCGAAGCGTCGGCATCGACGACCAGGTCCAGCAGGTCCCCGGGAACCGGCAGCTCGAAGGTCGCCTTGCTGTCGCGCAGGACCAGTTGGTGGTCGACGCGGCCCAGTTGGGTCACGACCTGGACCGTCACCGGAAGATCGAACTGGGGCACGAGGAAGTCCGGGTTCTGCACCTGCTTCAGGCTCACTTCGAGCCGCGTGCCGTCCCCGATCAGCGCGTGGCTGGCCTCGAGCACGGGGTGTCCGCCGACCTCGACCCACTGCTGCACGAAGGGCGTGAAGTTGTGGCCCGTCGTGTCGAAGATCGCGCGCACGAGATCGTGCGTCGTGACCAGGCTGTCCGCGTGGCGCTCGAGATAGACGTGCAACGACTCGAGGAACGCCTCGCGCCCCACGGCGCGGGACATCATCTCGACGACCCACGGGCCTTTGGTGTACAGGTGGTTCGCGCGGTCCGGACCGGACTTGCGTGTGCGCCAGGAATGGGCGAGCGGCGCGCGCGTGCCGCGTCCGCGTGCCAGGTACCACTCGCGATAGCGCTCGAGCCACAATCGGCGTGCGCCTTCGCCCTCGACCTGGCCGACCCATTCCAGCTCGAACCAGGACGCGAAGCCCTCGTTCAGCCACAGGTGCTGCCAGCCCCAGCACGTGACGAGGTCGCCGAACCACTGGTGCGCCAGCTCGTGCGCGACGAGGATGCGCGGGTCGCCGTCCAGGTCGTCGACCTCGCCCGCCTCGCCGATCAACCCGTCGTTGACGATCGTCAGCCCCGCGTTCTCCATGCCTCCGGTGACGAAGTCGGCCGCGGCGACCTGGTTGTAGGCGGGGTAGGGAAAGGGCACGCCGAGCAGCGTCTCGAAGAACGCCATCATCGCGGGCGTCTCGCCGAACGCGCGCCGCGCCTTCTCCTCGCCCGTTCCCGGGGCGACCCAGTAGACGACCGGCACGTCGCCGACCTGGTCCTCGTAGCGTTCCCAACGTCCGATCGCGACGGCGATCAGATAGGTCGGGATCGCTCGATCCAGGCGCCACGTGACCGTGCGCTCGTCGTTCTCGTGCAGCTCTTCGGAGACCTGGACGCCGTTCGCAATGACGCGCATGCCGTGGCCGACGCGGATCTTGGTCTCGACGGTCGTGCGCTCGCTGGGGTGGTCCCAGGTCGGGATCCAGTGGCGCAGACGGAAGCGTTGGTGATGGGTCCAGACCTGGGGAGCGAAGCCCTCGGCATCCTTGCTGGACTCGCGGAAGTAGAGGCCCTGGTCCGGGCGCGCCGCGTAACGGATGGTGATGCGTTCCTCGGCGCCGGCCAGCAGGGGCTCGATCAGGAAGACGCGGATGGTGGGTTCCAGAACCTCTATCGACAGGAGTCGACCCTTGGAGTCCGTCACCGACTCGATCTCGAGCCCCACGCCGTGCAGCCGGATCTCGTGGGTCGTGCGGGCCAGGCCACGGACGACGTTGGTGGCGGTGCCCTCGACGCCCTTGCCCTCGAAATCGATCGAGAGGTCCAGGGCCAGGTGGACCAGGTCGCAGTCGCGCTCCTCCCCGACGTCGACGACGCTGTCCGGCGACAGGGGCCAGACGGACGGGCGCGGTCCGGGGGACAGGAGCGAGCATCCTGACAGGCCGAGGAGGACCAGGGATGCACCGAGAGGGACGAACGGCGGCCGTGTGATGGAGGGACGGGTCATGGGAGGGAGTCCGAGCGGCCCGACATGATGGGGTCCCGATCCCCAGCCGCAAGCTCGGAAGCTGTGAGGATTCCGCTCGCCACTCTGTATTGCCGAGGAGGGCCGCAGTAACGTGTCGAGCCAGGGCACAAACCCCTCTCCTCCCCCGAATCCGGCCCCCCACCGGACCCCCTTCGTCACCCATTCGGGGAGCTACCAGGAGAGTGCAACCATGACGGCCAGTACGCGTCACGAGGCGGTTCGAAGTATCACCGCTGAAGCAGCTTTGGAATTCTCCACAGGTCACGAGAGTCACGGAAGTGCGCGTCTCCCCGAGTACTACGGGAGATACGTCTTCAACGACCGTGTCCAACGGGAACGTCTGCCCGGTCCGATCTACAAGGCGCTGCGCCAGGTGATCGAGACCGGCGCGACGCTGTCCATGGACATCGCGGATGCCGTGGCGAGTGCGATGAAGGACTGGGCCATCGAGGCCGGGGCCACGCACTACACGCACTGGTTCCAGCCGATGACCGGCATGACCGCCGAGAAGCACGACAGCTTCCTGAAGCCGACGAACGACGGCGGAGCGATGCTCGAATTCTCCGGCCGCGAGCTCTTCCAAGGGGAGCCCGACGCGTCGTCGTTCCCCTCCGGCGGCCTGCGCGCGACCTTCGAAGCGCGCGGCTACACGGCCTGGGATCCGACGTCACCGGCGTTCCTGCGCCGCAGCGCGGAAGGCGCCACGTTGACGATCCCGACCGCGTTCTGCTCGTGGACCGGCGCGGCGCTCGACAAGAAGACGCCGCTGCTGCGTTCGAACGAAGCGCTCAGCCGCGCGTCGGTGCGCATCTTGAACCTGATCGGCGAGAACGACGTCAAGCGTTGCACCGCCAGCACCGGCGCCGAGCAGGAGTACTTCCTGATCGACCGCGAGTTCTTCCACCTGCGCCCCGACCTGCTCGCCTGTGGACGCACGCTGTTCGGCGCGCGCCCATTCAAGGGCCAGGAGTTCGACGACCACTACTTCGGCAGCATCACGCCGCGGGTCCTGCGCTTCATGCACGACCTCGAGCACGAGTGCTGGACGTTGGGCATCCCCGCCAAGACGCGTCACAACGAAGTCGCGCCGAGCCAGTTCGAGCTCGCTCCGGTCTACGCCGGCGTCTCGGTGTCGGTCGATCAGAACATGCTGATCATGGCGCTCCTGAAAGAGGTCGCCGAACGCCACGGATTCGCCGCCTTGCTGCACGAGAAGCCCTTCGCGGGCCTCAACGGCTCCGGCAAGCACGTCAACTGGTCGGTCACCGACAACCTGGGCAACAACCTGTTCGACCCGGGCAAGACGCCGCACGAGAACCTGAAGTTCATCCTCTACCTCACGGCGACGATCCGCGCGGTCGACCTGCATCAGGACCTCTTGCGCATGTCGATCGCGTCGGCCGGCAACGACCACCGCTTGGGTGCCAACGAGGCTCCGCCGGCGATCATCTCGATCTTCCTTGGCGACCAGCTCGAAGAGGTCGTGCGTTCGCTCATCGAGCGCCGCGCGCCCAAGACGTCCGTCAATGGAAACACGATCCAGCTCGGCGTAACGTCGCTCCCCGACCTCAGCCGGGACATCTCGGACCGCAACCGGACCTCTCCGTTCGCCTTCACGGGCAACAAGTTCGAGTTCCGGGCAGTCGCGTCGAACCAGTCCGCGGCCTACCCGGCGGCGTTCCTGAACACGATCCTCGCCGAGTCGCTCGATCACCTGTCGGACCTGATCGAGGCCAAGGGCGGTCCGAACACCGAGAACATCGAGTCGGTCGTCCGCGACGTGTTGGCCGCGCACGAGCGCATCCTCTTCTCGGGCGACAACTACTCCGAGGCCTGGACGCTCGAGGCCGCTTCGCGCGGTCTGCTGAATCGCCGCAGCACTCCGGAAGCGCTGTCCGACTTCGCGAAGGAGGAGAACATCAAGCTGTTCGAGACGTACCGCGTTCTCTCCCGTGAAGAGGTCCTGTCGCGCTACGTCGTGCAGAACGAGATCTACCTCAACAAGATCAACATCGAAGCCATCGCCACGCGCGACATCGCGATGACGATGATTCTTCCGGCGGCGATGGCCCACCAGTTGCGGTTGGCCCAGTCCATCACGGCGCTCGAGACCGCCATGGGCGCCGAGTCCACCGGACCGCAGAAGGAGATTCTCGCCTTGACGACCAGCGCGATCGGTCGACTCAAGGCTGCGGTCGACACGCTCCTCCACACGCAGGAGGAGATCGAACCGGCCGAGATGGAAGAGGGCGCCAAGGCCACGGCCTATCGCGAACGCGTGGTTCCGGCCATGGATCAGGTGCGCGAGACCGCCGACCTGCTCGAACGCCTCATCGACGACGACCTGTGGCCGTTGCCCAAGTACCGCGAGATGCTGTTCATCCAGTAGCGCCTCCCCGGAGTGGCCCACGCAGCGGCCTCCATCCCACGCACCGGCGGTGCCCTTTCCGGGTGCCGCCGGTGCTGCCTTCCGGGCGTGCGCCGGCCCCATCCCCAGAATCTGGGACTCCCCACCGAATCCACCCGGAGCCCACCCGATGAAGGGGTTAGCCTGGATCCCTCCCGTGACCCTCTCCGCACGCAATCTCGAACGCCTCGCAGGCATCATCTGGCTGCTCGTCGGAGCGATGCTGATCCGCAAGGGCGTGACCGGGTTCGACAACACGTCCACGCTGGGCATCTGGATCGCGCTGCCCGTCGGCCTCGTGATCGGTTCGCTCAAGGGCAAGTACGTACTGAGCCGTACGGCGCGGCGCAACCGACGCCGCATCCGAGCGCTCGCCGAACCGAAGCTCTGGAACGTCTTCACGGTCAAGTTCCTGATCCTGATCGCGTTGATGATCGGAATGGCGCGGGGACTCCAAGCTCTGGCCGAGGCCGGACACTTCTCCTGGGCCGCGCTGGTCGGCATCCGCCTCGGCATCGGGGCCGGGTTGATGGTCAGCGCCTTCGTCCTGTTGCTGCCACCTCCCAAGCCCTACGACACCGACGTCGAGCCCGCCACCAGCAACACCCCGCGCGGCGTTCTGCTGGTCAATCTGGGCTCGCCCGCCTCCCCCAGCACGCGCGACGTGCGGCGGTACCTGCGCGAGTTCCTGTCCGACCCCCTGGTGGTCGAGGCGAACCGCATCCTGTGGGCGTTCGTGCTGAACGTGATCATCCTCCCGCGACGCTCGGGCAGGTCCGCGGCGGCCTATGCCAAGGTCTGGTCGGCCGAGGGCTCCCCGCTCGTCGCCAACGGACGACGTCTGGCCGAGCGGGTCTCGCAGGCGCTGGGGACGCAGTGGTCCGTGCGCCTCGCCATGCGCTACGGCGCTCCGGCCCTGAACGAACAACTGGAAACGCTCGCCGCCCAAGGGTGCCGCGAGATCCGCGTCGTCCCCCTGTTCCCGCAGTGGAGCCGCACGACGAACGGGACGATCCAGGATGCGGTCGCGAAGTGGGCACGTGGACGCCGCGCAGGCCCGGCGGTCTCGATCGCGGCCTCGTGCCCCGATGATCGCGGATACCTGCAAGCCCTGGCCGCGCGCGTGCGCGAGACCCTCGCACACTCCCCCGTCGACCATCACGTCTTCAGCTTCCACGGACTTCCCGAGTCGTACATCGAACGCGGCGATCCGTACGTCCGCGAGTGTCGCCTGACCGCGGTCGGCCTCGCCCAGGAGCTGGGCCTCACCGCGTCGCAGTGGACGCTCGTCTTCCAATCGCGCTTCGGCGACGACCCCTGGTTGCAGCCCTACGCCGACGAGAAGGTCCCGGAGCTCGCGGCCCAGTACCCGCGCATCGCGATCACCATGCCGGGGTTCGCAGCGGACTGCCTGGAGACGCTCGAGGAGATCGGCCTGGCCCTCGCCGCGGACTTCCGCGCGGCCGGCGGGGACGAACTGGTCGTGGTGCCGGCGCTGAACGATCACCCGCTCTGGGTCGATACGGTGGCGCGCATGGCCGCGGGCCTCGAGGTCCCTCGCGACGGTCAGCAGGATCACCTGGGCCTCCGTGAAGCCCGTCGCGCCTGATCGCGGGTCCCCGTGCTTGGCTCCCCCTGCTGGATGGGGCACCCAGGAAGGCACGCCTCAGGGCCTTCGAACTGCCGCGCGGAGCCTGGTAGCGAGGGCGGGACTTGAACCCGCGACCCCAGGCTTATGAAGCCTGTGCTCTAACCAACTGAGCTACCTCGCCTTGCAGGAAGGCGAGGACTTTACGGTCCCCGCGGGCACCGGGCAAGGCTCGGCACGGCAAAGGAGGGGACGATCCTGCCCTTGGGTGGCCGCGGGAGCCCATCCCAGGAGTTTTGTCCAGAAATGCTGCTCGCACTTCGCACGACCGGTGTTTGGCAGGTTGAGACCGGATCCGGGGCTTCCCCGGATCGTGGAGCGGTCTCACCTGGCTCCACGGCTGTAGCTGTGGAGCACTCGCTTCCCCACCACAACCTTGGAACCTCACTTCGATGGATCCGGCTTGCACGTGGGGACAGTCGGCCCCGGCTGACCCCAGCCAGGGGCCGCGCGAGAGAGGGAACAGGGCGCACCCGCAATCGTGGGTGCGCCCGACCTCTTTCTGGTGTGAACCTCGTCATGTGAGGGAGGCGTCGGGAGTACCGCGTCCGTCACCTTCCTCCCGGTTGTGCACGACCCGCCATCGGCAGCTTCGCCGCCGATGGCGGGTC
>JAJDEX010000214.1 GCA_029259575.1 Planctomycetota bacterium
CGTGCGCATCGCGATCGTGACCAGTTCGAGCGCCGGCCTCGCTCACGCGTGGTCCACCGGAGTCGACCTCCCCGTCGACGTCGTCATCGGCTGCGAGGACATTCGTATCGGCAAGCCTGACCCCGAACCGTTCCTGCTGGCCCTCGAGCGCTTGGGCTGTTCCGCTGCCGACGCGTTGGCCGTCGAAGATGCCCCGTTGGGAGCGACGTCCGCCGTCGCAGCGGGCGTCCGGACCTGGATCCGTGGCGAGCGCGGCACGTACGACTGGCCCGCGGTCGCGGGTCAGGTCGAGCGATTGGACGAGCTGATCCCCGAGCTCGACCGCTGACGGGCCGACCTCACTCGCCCACAGGCGCCGCGTCGACCAAGTCCCAGGACAACGGCGTGCCGCGTTTCGCATCGCGTTTCGCGATCTGACCGAGCACTTGCGGCAGATGCTTGGGCGGCAAACCGTTGCCCGGCCGCACCGAACGCACGTTGCGTTCCGTCAACCGCTCACCGGCCTTGACGTCTTCCACGACGAACAACGAACGCCGGAACGCCAGGGTCGCGCGCTCGGCCTCGGTCGGTTCGAAGCGTTCGCGTCCCAAAGCGGTTTCGGTCAAGCGGACCGACTTCACCATGTGCGCGAACTCGTCGGGCTCCATCGAGAAGCCGCCGTCCGGTCCGCCGTCGGACCGCTTCAGCGTCACATGACGTTCGACGACGCACGCACCCAGGGTGACGGCCGCGATGACGACCTCGGGGCTGAGCGTGTGATCGGACAGACCGACCAGAACGCCGAACTCGCGAGCGAGCGCCGGAATCGTGCGCAGATCGAGCGCGTCGGTGGGGGAGGGATACGCGCTGGTGCACTTCAAGAGACAGATGTCGGTGGCGCCGGCGCCGCGCGCTGCCTGCAACGCCGTCTCGATCTCCTCGCGCGTCGACATGCCCGTGGACATGATCAACGGCTTGCCCGTGCGAGCGCACTGCTCGATCAGTCCGGTGTCGACCAGTTCGAACGACGCAATCTTGTGCGCGGGCACGTCGAGGGATTCCAGGAACGCGACGGCGGAGGGATCGAACGGCGACGAGAACGGCACCATGCCGAGTTCGCGCGACAGGTCGAACAGCTCGGCGTGCCACTCCCAAGGTGTCATCGCCTCGCCGTAGATCTCGTGCAGACCGCGACCTGCCCACGGCGTGCCCGGTCCGATGCGGAAGGTCTCGCCCTCGCAGTCGAGCGTGATCGTGTCCGGCGTGTACGTCTGCAGCTTCATCGCATCGGCGCCCGCTTCGGCGGAGGCGCGGACGATGTCCTTGGCGCGCTCGAGGTCCCCCAGGTGGTTGGCGGAGAGTTCGGCGACGAGGAAACAGGGCTGGCCCGGGCCGATGGAGCGCGGGCCGATGCGGAAGGCGGAGGACACGCGCCGATCCTACGAGGAGACTGGCCTAGCTCGCTCCGCAAACCCCCGCGACCCGCCCGGAGAGGCCGTCAGGCACGGGTCGGCCCTTGGACCGCCCCCTCAGAGACACCGCCAGGGGGCCTTCTGGTGTTTGCGGAGCGAAATAGGCCAGCTCCCCTGCGGCCCCCGGTTGGGCCCCGGCGAGGCCCCGGGAGGTCCAACCCCCTCCCTGTACCCGCATCCACCCTCTTCCTGACCCGTTCTGGGCACCTTCCGGCCCCGTATCCGTCACCGGACCGCTCCCACGTCATACTCCCAGGCGGTCCGATGTTGGCCTAGGTTCGAGCTCCCGCGGCTCCACTTCCAGACTCATGCGATTCGCTTCACCCCTCCTTCTGACCTCGGTCCTGAGTTCGCTCCTGGCTCTGTCCGCGTGCCGGACCGAGTCTCGCACCGACGTCCAGGCCGACGTCCAGCCCATCGACCCGCCGCCGCCGCTGCTGGACGTCGGGCCCGTCTACGAGGCGGCGATTCGGTACGAGTTGCCGCCGCTGCCGGCGCACGAGTATCCCGGGTTGGCCAACGTCTACGCGCTGTCGGCGTCGATCGTCAGCGGAGGCGAGCCGCTCGAGGACGCGTCCTTCGACCACCTGGCGAAGTGGGGCGTGCGTACGATCATCTCGGTCGACGGGAAGGCGCCCGACGTCGAAGCGGCCGAGGCGCGCGGCATGCGCTACGTCCACATTCCGTTGCGCTACAGCGGGATGACGGAGCTACAGATCGCTCAGGTCGCCAAGACGTTCCGCGAGCTCGAGCCGCCCTTCTACGTCCACTGCTTCCATGGCGTGCACCGAGGTCCGGCCGCGGCTGCCCTCGGGCGTGTCGTGCGTGACGGAGCCAGTCGTGAACAAGCGATGGCCGAGATGCGCCAGTGGTCCCGCACCGCGGCCAAGTACGAAGCGCTGTACGCGACGATCGCCAGCGCGGACCTTCCGACGCCCGCCGATTCGGCCGCTTGCACGTTCGACTTCCCTTCGACGAAACCTGCGCCCGCCGGACTGCTCAGCTCGATGATCGAACTCACGCGTGTGCACGACGATCTGAAGCTCGTGGCGAAGGTCGCTTGGATGACGGATCCGACGCATCCCGACATCGACGCGTTCCGCAGCGCCGAACAGCTGGCCGCGTACTTGCGTGGCGCCAACGAGCTGCCCGAGGTCACCGACGGCCCGGCCGATCAACGCGAATGGATGAACGAGGCCGTGGTCGCCTCGTCGGACCTGGTCGAGGCCTTGCGCGTTCTGCGCGACGGTCCCCAGGTCGAAGGGAAGGCGCTGGAAGGCGTGGAGCGCGAGGTCGCGCTGCGTGTGGCCACCTCGCAGGCCGACGAGGCCTTCGGTCGCGTCAAGGACAGCTGCGCCACCTGCCACGCTCCGTACCGCAACCGTTGAGGTTGTGTCCCCGGGTGGGCGATCGAGGTGTTCGGAGTAGGATGGCAACATGACGCCCATCACCGATCGTTTTCGTCGCGCCACCGACCTGGCTCTCGAGCTGCATGCCGACCAGCGGCGCAAGCGATCGCCCGTGCCGTACGCGGCGCACCTCTTCTCGGTGGCGGCCCTGGCCATGGAGCACGGCGGCGACGAGGACGAGGCGATCGCAGCGCTCTTGCACGACGCCGTCGAGGATCAAGGGGGGCTCGAGACGCGAGCCCGCATCGCGGCGGAATTCGGCGAGCGCGTCGCCGCGATCGTCGACGGTTGCACGGACGGCATCCCCGACGAGGAGACGGGCGAACGCGGGCCTTGGCGCGAGCGCAAGGAGGCCTACGTCGAGCACCTGAAGGACTGCGACCTGTCGGTGTTGCTCGTGGCGAACTGCGACAAGCTGCACAACGCGCGCTCGATCCTGTCCGACCAGCACGAGGAGGGCGACGCCGTCTTCGACCGCTTCTCGGCCGCCAAGGAGGAGACGCTCTGGTTCTATCGTGCCGTGTCCGACATCTGCGTCGCGCGCCGCGATGACCGACTGTCCCATGAACTGGCCTGGACCGTCACCGAGATGGAACGTATGGCGGCGCAGGCCACCTCCTGAAGCGCAACCCTGGGCGAGGTCACAACGACACGGGGCCCACCAGCATGAATCTGGTGGGCCCCGGTGTGTTGGACGACCGTTCGTCGCTCAGAAGTTTGCGCCGAACGCGTCCGAGAAGTTCGCCGACGGCGCGCCGCCTGGTGTTCGATCGCGATACCAGAGCTGGAAGTACCACGTCTCGCCCGGTGCGATGAACTGCGGCGTCGGTCCGAAGGGCAGTTCGTTCGGAACGTCGAAGCCACTGCCTACGGTCGATGTCCCAGAGTTGTTCTGGAAGAACCCGGCGTTGTTAAACTGTCCCAGAGAGTTGAGTTGGGGCAGTCCCATGTTCGTCGCGACTTGGCTGTTGTAGCGGCCCGTCGGTTGCGAGAGGCAGTGAATGCCCTGGAAGACGGGCAACGCCGGGCCGATCCCCGGACCTACGAAGAAGAACCCGAATTCACCGACCGGGCCGTTGCTTGCGATGAGGTGCAGGCCGCTTCCCGGTGATCCGTTGAAATCGCTGAGATCGAGCGTCACCGAACCGCCTTGATAGTGCGAATTTGCAGGGGAGCACTCGAGCACCGTTCCCGATCCCGCGACCTCGAGGTCGTCGATGAACACGCCCGGGAATCCGTTGAGTTCGTTGTCCAGCGTGTCGAACGAGAAGACGATCTGTACCTGACCCCAGGTTCGTTCGAGCGGCAAGGTGACTTGGAACCAGTTGCAGAGTCCCGTGAGTTCTGTGAGGCAGATCTCGAGGGGCGGCGCGGCGCCACCGACCGGTTCGATGGTCAGGTGAAGTGCATCGAAGACGCAGCCCTCGTCCTCGATGTGGTAGCCGACCCAGAACTTCAGTTCCGGATCCGTGTCTGCTAGCGAAAGATCGATGACCGGTGAACGAGCCTGGCCCGAAGCGATCACGCCGGTCGGTTGGCCAGTGGGTTGCCCATAGTTGGTCCCGTCGTTGAAGTTCAGGCTGGCCGGTGCGCTGCGGAAAGCACCCGCACAGAACGTGCTCGGGGTGGCATCCGCCGCCCAACCGTAGTTCGGGTCGTCGAAGGAACTGGTAGTCCAGCCCGTGAGGTCCGTGAAGTCGGTGGCGTAGAGCTGTTGGGCGCCGGCGGTCGCCGAAAGGGTCAGCGCTGCGAGGCTGAGAATCAGGTGTCGTCGCATGAGAGATCTCCTTGGATCAGAACGTGGCGCCGAGTGCGTCGGAGAAGTTGGCCGAGGGTGCGCCGCCCGAATCCAGGTCGCGGTACCACAACTGGAAGAACCACGTCTCTCCCGGGGCGATGGCTTGAACCGGGAGTCCGTAGGGGAGTTCGTTCGGCACGTCGAAGCCGGTGCCCGTTGCGGACGAGCCCGAGAGGTTCTGGAAGTCCCCGATCGCATCGAACTGGCCCAGCGAGTTGAGCGCGGGCAGTCCCATGTTGGTCGCCACCTTCTGGTTGTAGCGACCGATGGGTTGCGCCAAGCACAGCACGCCTTCGAAGGCGGGAACCGCGGGGCCCAGGGCGGGTCCAGCCAGGAAGAATCCGAACTGCCCGGCGGGGCCGTCCTTGGCGTCGAGATGGAGGCCGCTGCCAGGGGCTCCGGTGAACGCGGAGTCGGTGAGCGTGACGAACTGGCCGCCGGCGTGCATCGCGGCGGGCGTGCATTCCAGGGTCGTGCCCGATTCGAAGACCTCGAGGTCGTCGATGAAGACACCCGGGAACTGCTGGAACTGGAAATCGAGCGTCCAGAAATCGAAAGAGATCTGGATCGGACCCCAGGAGCGACGCAAGCGGAACGACATCTCGTGCCATTCGCAATCCTGGCCGATCTCGGCCGCGCAGCCCAGGTAGATGCGCGGCGCGCCACCGATGGGTTCGACGATCGTCGTGGCCCCATCGAACGCGCACATCCCGGTCTGTTCGACCTTGTAGGCCACCCAGTACTTCAAGGTCAGGTCCGAGCCGGCCGACGGCAGATCGAGGACCGGGGAGCGCGCAACTCCGCCCGTCTGAATGTGATACCCGGTCACAGGGTCCACGCCGTACGTCTCGCCGTCGTTGAAGTTCAGGCTGGACGGAGCGCTACGAAACGGTCCAGCGCAGAACGTCGCGGGCGTCGCATCCGCGTTCCACACGAAAGGGTCCGAAGTCGTGTCGAGCGTCCAATCGGATACATCCGTGAAGTCCGTACTGTAGAGCTGCTGGGCGCTGGCGGTCACGCTGCACATCAAAGTGCCAAGTGCGAAGTAGGTGGCTCGTTTCATGGGTTGTGTCCTTGGGTCGCTGGAGAGGAATCCATCCACGTTATGTGGTTCACGATAGCACCTTGCTGCTGCACCGGGGCGCGACCTATCCAGCGCGCGTTGAGATCGAATCTCGTCCTCAACGAGATCCGGCCCCCGCGATGATTCGCGAGGGCCGGAGCCTATACCGATCGGTACGAGGCGTACTTCTAGAACGTAGCGCCGAGAACGTCGGAGAAGTTGGCCGAAGGTGCGCCTCCCGAGTCCAGGTCGCGATACCACAATTGGAAGTACCACGTTTCTCCGGGTGCGATGATCTGGACGGGAGTTCCATACGGCAACTCGTTGGGTACGTCAAAACCAGTCCCTGTCGAGGACGTGCCGGAGACGTTCACGAAGTCCCCGTTGAAGGCGAACTGGCCTAGCGAGTTGAGGGCCGGCAGCCCCATGTTGTTCGCCACCTTTTGGTTGTAGCGACCAGTGGGCTGCGACAAGCACAACACGCCTTCGAAGAGGGAGACGGGAGCGCCGAGAGCGGGGCCCGCCAGGAAGAATCCGTACTGCCCGGTGGGGCCGTTCGTGGGCTCGAGGTGAAGGCCCGTGCCCGGAGCTCCGGTGAATGCCGATTCGGTCAGCGTGACGAAGTCACCTTCCGCGTGCATGGCGGCCGGTGT
Organism: Planctomycetota bacterium; assembly: GCA_029259575.1. Taxonomy (GTDB): domain Bacteria; phylum Planctomycetota; class UBA1135; order UBA1135; genus JAJDEX01. The sequence continues at coordinate 6,375 of JAJDEX010000214.1, forward strand.
GCACTCCAAGGTCGTGCCCGACTCGAAGACTTCCAGGTCGTCGATGAAGACCCCTGCGTGATTCTGAAACTTGCCGTCGAAGGTGGAGAACTCGAAGCCGATGCTGGCTCCGCCCCAGTCGCGGTCCAGTCGGAACGTCTTCTGGTGCCAGACGCATTGTTGGTTCAGGTCACCTGCGCAACCGAGAGCGATCGGGCCCGGCCCTATACCTGGATCGATGAAGACCTCCGTGGTGTCGAATCCGCAGAAACCCGACAGTTCGACCTCATAGGCGATCCAATAGGTCAGGAAGGGATCCGAGGCCGCCAACGACATGTCGACATAGGGCGAGAGGGCGATCCCATCGGTCGGGACCCCGGTGTTCGTCACGGGGTCGTGTCCGTACGTCATGCCGTCATTGAAGTTCAGGCTGACGGGCGCGCTGCGGAACGGACCGCCGCAGAAGGTTGAAGGTGTTGCATCCGCGTTCCACTGGTAGGGAGCGGTCACCGTGCTGAGCGTCCAGAGGGAGACGTCGGTGAAGTCCGTGCTGTAGATCTGTTGAGCACTGGCGGTTGCGGTGAACATCAACGAGGTCAGGGCGAGGTAGGTGGTGCGATGCATGGGTCCGGTTCTGGGTCGATAGGGAGCGTGCAACCACGTTAGCCATGATTGCAGCGCGTGGGCACGCGATGATCTGGGCGACTCTCGAGATCGATTCATGGCCCGGAACAGGAACCGGCCCTCGCGATGACTCGCGAGGGCCGGTCGGGAAGAACGATCGTTCGGTCGTAGGTCAGGTGTCGCGGGACTCGGCGTCGTCCCCCGCTTCGTCCTCGTCCGAAGCTTCGAGCACCTCCTCGATGCGCTCGGCCTCGGCCTCGGTCTGCACCCAGTCCGGATCGGGGAACGTCGGGTCCATGCGGACGTCGATCGTC
>JAJDEX010000215.1 GCA_029259575.1 Planctomycetota bacterium
GCGATCGATGCGTACCTCCTTCGCGTCCTCGAGCTCGGCCAGCGCGATGGTCCAAGCGGCGCGCGGCGCGACGTTGCCCAGCAGATCGTCGGCGCGCATGCACAGTTCGCCCAATCGCACCAGACTGTGTCCTTGATCGGACGCGCGCTCGAGCGTGTGCAGCAATCCGGCGCGCAGGCGGCGCGGGTCGTTGTCCTTGATGTCGAGCTCGCTCGCCACCTTGTCGGCCGTCGCGAAACCGAGGCCCTGGACCTGCGTCAACAAGTACGGGTTCTCGCGCAACGGTCCTTCGCAGTCGCCGCCCAGTTTCGACACGACCGACTGGGCCTGGCGCGGGCCGAGGCCCTGGCCCAACAGGAACGCGATCGTGCTGTGCATCGCGAGTTGTGCCTGGACGGTCGCGACCAGCCCTTGTTTGACCGACGCTCGCAAGCCGGTGACGCGATCGAGCGATTCGGGGTGGTCGCGGATGGTCTCCAGCGTGGTGACGCCCAGGGTGTCGACGATGCGCCGCGCGATGGTCTCGCCGATGCCGTCGAAGGCCTTGCTGGCGAGGTAGCGCACCAGCCCGTCCTCGTCGACCGGCGGCAGCGGATGCAGGGCCTCGAACTCGAACTGGTGGCCGTGGTCCTTGTGCTTGCCCCACTTGCCGACCAGGCGCACGCGCATGCCCTCGATCGGGTCGATGGCCCGACCGACGGCCGTGGCGCGCTCGGAGGCGAAGGGGAAATCGCCCGAGGGGACCTTGTAGCCGGCCTCCGGGACGATCCGGAGCACGGTGTAGAGCGACCCCTCGTCGTGGTACGTGACACGATCGATGCGTCCCCGAAGGGTCTTCTGGGCCTCGGAATCGGGGTTCCGGGAGCCATGTGTGGCCGAGGGCGTCACCGGTGGAGGATGGCAGCGCGGGCCGGGGATGTCCACGACCCAGAGGCACGACCCCGCATTCGGGCCCGGGGGCACCAGGCCCAGGTTTTCTCCTCCAGCCACTGGCCCCCCGGGCCCCACATCGTTAGCTTGTTCCGCCCCAATCCGTGTGTGCCCCTTGCGGCGCCCCGGACGGGCCGGTGTCCTCGGACGCCACCTTCACCCCTCCAAGCTCCACAACCCTTTCCGACCGGTTCCCCGTGGCGATCAAGGTTTCCGTCCGCTCGAATGAGTCCCTCGAAGCAGCACTGCGCCGCTTCAAGCGTCAGTGCAACTACAGCGGAGTCTTCCGCCTTGCCAAGGCCAACACCTGGCACGAGAAGCGTTCCGACCGCCGTCGTCGTGAGCGCCGCGAGCGCCTGCGCACGATTCAGTAGGCGACGCGCAAGAACGACCCGAACCGCAAGGTTCGCCGTCGTCGCACGCGCTAGCGCGACCACCGCGCTCTGATGTTCCTGGGCCGCCTGTATTGGGCCGCCAGCTTGGGAACGTCACGACCAACCATCTCCACGATTCCCGGAGGGGGACGCGTGGACGCATGAGGGCCGCCCACTCGGGCGGCTTTCTTCGTATCGACCGCGACGTCGGACCTCTTCCCCAACCGACCACCCATGGCATTCTTCGAGAAGGAGCGCGATCTCAACCGCCCGCCCGAGGACCTGATCCTCGAGGTGGACGGCAGCTTCTTCCAGGCCAAGGCGAGCGAGTGGACGTTGCGCCTCGACCAGTTCCTGGCGGCGCACCTGACGTGGCGCTCGAGGTCCTCGGTGCGCGACCTCGTCAAGGACGGCTTCGTCGAGCTCGACGCGTCGACGCCCGACCAGCCGCTGGGCTCTGGCAAGTTCGTCCCTGAGAAACGGCCGGGCAAGAAGCTGCGGCACGGCTCGAAAGTGCGCGTGATCATCCCGCCCCACCTGCGGTTGCCCGTTCCCGAGGGCGTCAGCGCGATCGAGGTCCTGTACGAGGACGACGACGTGACCGCGGTCGAGAAGCCGGCCATGGTGCCCGTTCACCCTTCCGGTCGGTACGTGAACGACACGCTGATCCAGCGCCTGCACGGGCACTACGCCGAGCAATTGACCCAGGAGGGCGTCGCGCCGCGCCTCGCGCATCGTCTGGACCGCGAAACGAGCGGCATCGTGCTGGTCGGACGCCGTCCGGGAGCGCACACCGAGCTGCGGCGCCAGTTCGAGGCCGGCGAGATCGACAAGCGTTATCTGGCGATCGTCGAGGGCGTGATCGAGGCCGACCGCGGCAGCCTGAACTGGCCGATCGGTCCCGCGCGCACCAGCGTCATCCGTTTGAAGATGACGGTGTGCGAGGACGGCCTGGACGCGCGCACCGATTGGAGCGTGGTCGAGCGATTCGACGACGTGACGTTGGTCGCCTGCGAGCTGTTCACCGGCCGCCAACATCAGATCCGCGTCCATCTCTCCGCGATGGGGCACCCGATCGTCGGCGACAAGCTGTACGGGCCGGACGAGGAGATCTTCGCGCGCGCGGCGGACGGGGAACTGACCGATCAGGACCGCGACCTGCTACGCCTCGATCGCCAGGCCTTGCACCACACCCGAGTCGCCTTCGATCAACCCAGGACGGGCGAGCGAATCGTCGTCGAATCTCCCCTGGCGGCGGACCTGCAAGCGTTTCTCGACGGCTGCTCCCGCGCTGGGGACGCCTCGTGACAGAGCGCGCCGAACAGGCACGACGCCGTATCGATCTGGCTGCGACGCCCGGCGGTCGACGCGTTCTGTTCGCTGCGCTCTACCTGTGCGAGGGCGCGCCGATCGGATTCCTGTGGTGGGCGCTGCCGACGGTGATGCGCAGTCGTGGAGCGGACTCCACGCGCATCGGCTCCCTGCTCGGCATCCTCGTTCTGCCCTGGGCGCTGAAGTTCCTTTGGGCGCCGCTGGTCGATCGGGTGCAAGGACCGCGGTTCACCCTGCGGGGCTGGATCGCGAGCGCCCAAGCTCTGATGGTCCTGACCTTGGTGCCGTTGCTGTTCGTCGATCCGGCGCGGCACTTCGACCTGCTGGCCGTGTTGCTCGTGTTGCACGCGCTCTTCGCCTCGACCCAGGACGCCGCGATCGACGCGCTGCTGATCCAGACCGCGCCGGAATCGGAACATGGTCGACTGACCGCGTGGATGCAGGTCGGGATGCTCACCGGACGCTCCCTGCTGGGAGGCGGCGCCCTGCTCGTGCTCGACCGACTGGGCGACCGCGGGTTGATCGGGATCCTCCTGGGCGTGCTCACCCTCGGCATCCTGTTGGCGACCGTGTATCGCGCGCCGTCGCGGCTGGCAGGACGTGCATCCGGCGACGTGCCGTTCCTCGCGGCGTTGACCCGCGTGCTGCGTCGCCGAACGACCTGGATCGGGCTGGCGTTCGCCGCGACCGCTGGCGCCGGGTTCGAGGCCTTCGGCGGATTCGCCGGCCCCCTTCTGACGGATGCCGCCGGGGGAGACACGGACGTCGCCGGGAGGTTCTTCCTGCTGAACGCGGTCCTGGCGTCGGCTGTCGGTGGCCTGCTGGCGGGCGCCGTCTCCGACCGCGTCGGACCCAGGTCGACCTGCGCTTTCGCCGGCGTCCTCCTGGCCGGTTGCTTGGGTTGGGCGCTCCTGGCGATCGGGCACGTCGGGCTCGTCCTGCCCTTCACCGCGGTCTATCTGGCGATCGGAGCGTTCACGACGGCGAGCTACACCCTCTTCCTGGCGCACACCGACCGGGCCCTGGCCGCGACCCAATTCAGCGCATTCATGGCCGCCACGAACCTGTGCGAGTCCTGGTCGGTCTCGGCGACCGGGCGCTGGCTGGACGACCATGGGCCGCGCATGGTCCTCGGGATCGCGACCCTCGTCGGCCTGGCGTCGCTCGCGTGGTTGATCGGCCTGGGGACGACTTCCACCCCGAATGCGAAAGAAGGCGAATCTTGATGGACAAGCCACGGGATCCAGGTATTCCGAGGCCATGACCAAGCCCACCCACCGCGATTCCGAGGACAAGCTCCACCTCGAGGACTTCGAGCGCGAGATCCTGATCCGTCCTTTGGCGATCGAAGACTTCGACGACCTCGTCGCGATGCAGGAACAGTGCTTCCCCGGGATGTTGCCGTGGGGGCGCGAACAGATCGAGAGTCAGCTCGTGATGTTTCCGGAAGGGCAGCTCGTCGTGCAGTACGAGGGGCACGTCGTAGCCTCCGCCTCGTCGCTCATCGTCGACTTCGAGGACTACGACGAGTGGCAGAACTGGAAGGAGATCGCCGACGAGGGGTTCATCCGCAACCATGATCAGAATGGGGACACGCTCTATGGCATCGAGATCATGGTGCACCCGAAGTTTCGAGGCCTGAAGCTCGCGCGCCGTCTCTACCAAGCGCGGCGGGACCTGGTGCGACGCTTCAACCTGGCGCGCAGCATCGTCGGGGGTCGCATCCCCGGCTACCACAAGCATGCCGACGATCTGACCGCGCGTGAATACGCCGAACGTGTCGTCGACGGTCAGATCTACGACCCCGTGCTGACGACGCAGACGGTGAACGGCTTCGTGTTGAAGCAGCTCATTCCGAACTACATGCCGTCCGACGAGGAGTCCCGTGGATACGCGACGTTCCTCGAGTGGACCAACCTCGACTACATCTCCGACCCCCGGCGACGCTACCTGCGCGTCCACAACGTCCGCATCGCGGCCGTCCAGTACCTGATGCGGCGCATCGCCAACATCGAGGAGTTCGAGGCTCAGTGCGAGTTCTTCGTCGACGCCGCCTCCGACTACAAGAGCGACTTCGTGGTCTTCCCCGAGCTGATGTCGACGCAGATGTTGTCGTTCCTGGGTGCCGGCGAACGCCCCCAGGACGCCGCGCGGTTGCTCGCGGAGCAGACGCCGCGCTATCTCGAGTTCTTCACGCGGATGGCGATCAAGTACAACGTCAACATCGTCGCCGGGTCGCAGTTCGTGGTCGAAGGCGACCAGCTCAAGAACTGCGCGTACCTCTTCCACCGTGACGGGGGCATCGACCGCCAGTACAAGCTGCACATCACGCCGGCCGAGCGCCGCTGGTGGGGCGTCAGTCCTGGCGACGACGTCGAGGTCTTCGAGACCGACCGCGGTCGCGTGTCGATCCAGATCTGCTACGACATCGAGTTCCCCGAGGTGACGCGCATCGCGGCGGCGAAGGGCGCCCAGATCGTGCTCGTGCCGTTCAACACCAACGACCGCGACGGCTACCTGCGCATTCGCACCTGCGCCCAGGCGCGTTGCATCGAGAACCACGTCTACGTCGCGATCTCGGGTTGTACGGGCAGCCTTCCGTTCGTCGACAACGCGGACGTGCACTACGCGCAGTCCGGCATCTACACGCCGTGCGACGTCCCGTTCGCCCGGGAAGGTGTCGCGGCCGAGTGCACGCCGAACATCGAGACGCTCGTCGTGCGCGACGTGGACGTCGAGCAGTTGCGACGCCACAAGCTGCGCGGCACCGTTCAGAACTGGAACGACCGCCGCAAGGACCTGTACGCCGTCGACTACACGCCCCCCGGAGAGGGTGGCTTGAAGGTGTAGGTCCGGGGACTCGGGTCGTCAGGAGTTGTCCGCGAGTGCCGATCGTCGGCCGCGCGTGAACTCGATGGCGATCCAGGCCGCGACCAGCGCGATCGTTCCGGCGCCGGGCAGCAACTGCATCGCGACGAGCGACACGACCGCGCCCAGGATCGCCACGACCATCAAGCCTCCACCTCCGCCGTCGAACGCGGATCCCAATTCCGAGGCCGGCGTCGACAAGGGGCGTTGGGGGACCATGCTGGCGTAGCTGGCGCGCAGGACGATCGCGCCGTAGATCAAAGCGGCGGGCGCGAGACGCAGGGCCATCCCCGGCGCGCCCAACGAGGCCACGACGATGCCCAGGACGACCTCGAACGGGACGAGGAAGCGCACGAAGATCGCCTTGATCGTGGCCGCGTCCTCGACGCGCGGATCCAGGGGCGAGGCGTCGACGATCCAGCGCGCGTTCGGCGTTGCCGTCGTCGGAACGAACATCAGCAGCACGGGCAGGTACATCGCGGGCGCGAACAACAGGATCGCGAGCAACCCACGACCGTGGGGAGTCTCGACCTCAGCCCCCAGGAGCAGGAACGCCAGCGGCGTGATCAACAACGGATACACCCGCACCACGAAGTCCCGTTCGGCGGGCAACGCGTCGTAGACGAAGCGGAACACCGCGCGCTCCTCGGCGCGCACCCATGTGCGTTCGAGCACCTTGGCCAAGGGCGCGCACAGCAGGCCGATCGGCGTGCGCGTCGAACGCGCGGTGGACGAGGGCGGAAAGGGCGCGAAGGCCAGCAGGATCGCGGCGAGCACGATCACGCCGCCACCCAACGCGAGGGCGGCCGGGTAGGCGCCCGGGTCCGCGTGCGACACCAACGCGAACCAAGCGACGGGCGCCCAGGCGACGAGGCCGGTCGGCCCTTCGATGGCGGCCAACTCGGGCAGCTTGCCGAGCGCGCTCAAGAGGCCCGCGATCAGCCCCAGCATCATCAACGTCTGCACGGCGACGAGCCAGCCCTCCGCGCGCTCGCCCAGCACGACCTGGATCCCCAGTAGGAAGGCCGCCATGACGGTGGCTTGCACCAACCCGATGCCGACCAGTCCGAAGCGCATCAGCCAGGTGGCGTCGGTCGGTGCGAACAGTGCGGCCGGAATCAAACAGGCCAAGGTCAACGCGAACAGGATCGCCAGCAACGTCCCGAGGCGCGCGGCGCGCAGTTCGATCGGACGGACGGGTTGGGCGGCGACCCAGGGTTCGGCGGGATCCTCGCGCAGCAAGGGAGCCAGCTCGCCGAGCAACGGGATGGCGGTCAGGCCCAACGCGAGCGTGAGCATCGCGATCGCATAGGGGTAGGGTCCCAACGCATCGCGCACCAGCCCGGCCGACAACGCGGTCATCGACGCGACGAGCAACATCGGCGCGATCGGAGCGCGGGCCCCCTTGTCGGAGAACCATTCCCCGGCCAGGCGGGCTCGAATCAGGATCCAGATGCGTTCCATGGGTAGGCCGATGGCGCTCAGCGTACTAACGTGCTGCCACGATGCGAATCGACTTCGAAGGACCTGTCGGCCGGCTCGAGGGAATCCTGTGGGAACCCGAGGGTCCGCCGCGCGCAGCAGCCGTGTTCTGCCACCCGCACCCCCTGGGCGGCGGCACGATGCAGAACAACGTCGTGTACCGGGCGGCCCGTGGACTCCAGGAGGCCGGCCTGGCCGTTCTGCGCTTCAACTTCCGCAGCGTCGGGCGCAGCGCGGGCGAGCACGACGGCAACGGGGCCGAGGACGGTGACCTGTCCGCGGCACTGGACCTGATGGCCGAGCGCTACCCGAACCTGCCGCTTTGGTCCGGCGGGTTCTCGTTCGGCTCGCGCACCACGTGCCGGGTCGCCGCCGTCGAGCCGCGCATCGAACGCATCGTCCTGGTCGCGCTGCCGGTGCTCGCGTATCCATGCGAGATGGCCCATCAGGTCACGCAGCCCGGTTACGTGTTGATGGCCGGCGAGGACGAGTACGGCACGCTGGCCGCCCTCGAGGAGCGCTTCCCCGAGCTGGCCGCGCGGCTGGAGACGCACGAGATCCCCGGGCAGAGCCACTTCTTCCCCGGCGCGTTGCCCGAAGTGACCCAGCGGATTCGGGCGTACGCCGAGAAGGTCCTCGACGCGTGAAGGTCGAGGTCGGGAGCTGGCTCGCCCCGCCGCTGAGACCTCTCGACTTGCAGTCGTCCAGCTGACAGGGATCGTGCATGCGGACCGCGTGCCCTCGCCCGCATCCGCGCGCCGGACCCGACCTCTTGCTTGTTCGACGTCGGCTGTGCGCGCATGGGCAACGTGCGCTCGGACAGGACGCCGGGATCGGGCGGGGCCGCTCCAGCCGTCCGTCGGCCGGATTTCGACGCGTCTGCGCAACATTCGTGGCAAGCTCGGGACGCCTGGCAGGCATTTCCCTTCGATCATGTTCGCTCCCCTCACCGTTCTCCTGGCCGCGTCGATCGCTCGAGTCCCCCAGGACGAAACGCCTGCGTATCGTCCGTGGATCGTCGAGGAGGTGGTTTCGGTTCTGCGGGAAACGACCTCCGGCGGCCGCGAGACTCTGGCGACGTTGGAGAGCGAGTTGCTTCCCGAGGCGCGCAAGGCCAAGTCGGCCGACGAAGAGCTGCGCGTCGCGCACCGACTCCTGTCCGCGATCCCCAGCAGTCACGTCGCGCTGTTCTCGAAGCACGCCCACGACGTCTTCGACCACGAACTGCTGGGCGAGGACGCCGCGACCTTGGGGTTCACGTTGCGTCGGCATGACGAGGGCTACGCCGTGGTCGACGTCATGGCCGGCGGTCCTGCCAGTGTCGCCGACCTTAGATGCGGGGACCGGGTCCTCGCGATCGACGGCGTCGCCGTCAGCGAGAGCCCGCGCTTGGGCTTGCGGACCGATGACGCGCACCTCCCGGATCGCGCGAGTCATTGGGTCTTGGGCGAAACGAGTGAGTCCGTCCGGTTCACGATCTTGCGCGGTTCCGAATCGCTGGAGGTCGCCGTCGTAGTTGCACCCTATTCGTCGCTGCGAGGTGACCGCGCTGGGGCAAGGGTGATCGAGGTCGACGAACAACGCATCGGGTACGGGCGCCTGACCTACATGTATCGCCGCGACACGTCGAAGCTGATGCGCCCTTGGCTCGAAACGACGTTCCTCGACTGCGACGGCCTGGTCCTGGACCTGCGCGGGCGCGGCGGAAGTCAGATCGCGATGTGGGCGGTGATGGCGATGTTCAAGGACGACAAGTCGGTCTGGACGAAGCCGGTCGTGGTCCTCGTCGATCGCGAGACCCGCAGCGCGAAGGAACTGCTGGCCAAGTGGTTCCAGGACAAGCGACGCGGCAAGGTCGTCGGCGAACGCACGGCGGGGGCGACACGTGGCGGAACCCTGCACCCGATCGGCGAGGAGTACTTCCTGATGTGCCCGGCTGAACCGTTCGCCGATCCGGAGGGTCTCGAACTCGTCGGTCTCGAACCGGACGTGGTGGTCGCCTGCACCTGGCCGAATGCGACTGGGGGCGACGCGATCCTGGAGCGCGGCATCGAGGTGCTGCTGGCCGAATGAGGCTCTTTGCGCAAGTCCGGGGCGATCACGGCGCACCGACCTGGGCCATCTCAAGGAGGATTCGGGTGAATCCGGGCGACAAATCACGATTGGACGGGGACCTGCACGAGGTTGGGTCGTAGAGACGTTCATGAACACTGCCAAATGGCTCGTTCCGGTGGCCCTCGGACTGTCCCTCCTGCTTTGGATCTCGGGCGACGGGTCCGGTGGGCCGCACCTCGTCGAGGACCTGCCCAGCGTGACGATCGAGCCTCCGGCGGACGAGGTGGTGCTGCGCGCTGGCCCTCCCGAGATTCGCGAGATCCAGCCCGTTCGGGAACGCGAAGAGGTGGTCGAACCCGGCGAACCGGTTGATCCGTTGCGCTCACGGGTTCAAGGTCTGGGACTCGTCCTGGACGAGGGGCATGAACTCGCCTGGGAAGCTGGGGTCGAATGCTTGGCCGTGCGTTTGGGTCAGGAATCGGTCGAGGGCCTGATCGAGCTCGCCTTCACGCCGGACCTCGACATCGACGAAACGCTCGTCATCGCGTCCGTCCTGACGCGGCTGCAGGACGAGCGGCAGGAGCGCATTCTCGGATTCCCCGACCGCGCTTACGTGCAAGTTCGACGCTCGCTGAAAGGTGGCGGACCGACAGAGAACGACGCGCGTGACCTGGCGAGTTGGCGCGCTGCGGCTGCGTTCGGCAGCACGAGCGAGGTCGCGAACTTGTTGGACATCGCGCGCGCGGCCGAGGATCCACCGCGCTATCTGAAAGCGCTGGAGGTCGCGCCCAGTCTCGAGGTCGCCATGGCGTTGGTAGGTTGGGAGAACTCGATCGCGGATCCGAACCTGCTCGAGTGGATGCGGTTGCGGCAGTGGGTCTTGGGTCCAAGCAGTCGAGACGCGATGGCGGACGAGTTGGTCCAACGCGCGACGAACAGCGAACTGTCTTCGACCCGGCGCGATGGAGCGTTGCCGGTCCTCATGTTGATGGGGTTCGAGACGACCGAGGCCGCGTTCCTGCGCTCCCTCAACCTGCTGAACCTCGAACTCGAGGACGTGAAGCCTCTGGTCCTGGCCATGTACGAGGAGTGGCCCGAGGAGATGGTGCGCGAGTCACAAGTTCCGGTGATGTTGAAGGCCCAGCGGATCCAAGATCGGTCCATCCGGAGCGCCAACAAAATCGCGCAGGCGATCGTGCGGGGCCACGGTCGTCGGTTCACTCCCACGGACACGTACTCCACCTCGTTCCAGGACGCGGTCGACAAGACGGAAACTCCGATCGATCGAGCGGCCATCTCCCATCGCTTGGCTCGTTTGGAGCCAGCCGACGTGATGTCCAAAGCCCGAGCGATCGTGAAGACCGAGAACCGCGCTGCGATCACCTTGGCGATCTTCCTCGTCGCGGACGACGGGACGCGACGTGCTCACGACTGGCTCGAGTCGAGGCTCGAACTGGAGTCGATGGAGGTGCATCACGCATTCCTTCAACAGCAACGGGTGCGGTTGCGCGCGCTGCTCGGGATGGAGCCCTTGGCGGACCTGGCCGACGCCGATCGTTCACGCTAGCCGCGACCCGATTCGCTGGAGTCGTTGAAACTCTGGACCCGATGGTGGATCCGGCGCGTGGTCTGACCCAGACTCCTGCAACGGAACCGCCGTCAGCGTTCCAACAGGACCACCATGACCGACATCCGCGAGCATCCCGACACCTACCCCGAGAGCAAGGACCCGTCGATCCGCCGCATCATGATGCCGCGCGACTCGAACGCGGTCGGCACGATCTTCGGGGGCGTGATCCTCAGCGAGATCGACCTCGGGGCCGCGATCGAAGCGCACAAGCACCACCAAGGTCGCGTCGTCACCGTCTCGATGGACAAGGTCGACTTCAAGGCGCCCGTCCACATCGGGGATTTGGTGTCGGTGTTCACCGAGACGTGTCGCATCGGCCGCACGTCGATGACGATCCACGCAGCGGTCTGGGCCCAACGGCGATTCGGCGGCGGCGAGCGCAGTTACGTCACCAGCGCTCAGATCACGATGGTCGCCGTCGACGAGAACCTGCGCCCGATCCCGGTCGGCCAGGGGACCTGAGGTCGACAGGATTGACGGGGTCCGACACCACGTCCTCCTCGTAGCGCCGGGAGTACCGCGCCGGGAGTACCGCGCCGGGAGTACCGCGCCGGGAGTACCGCGTCCGGGAGTACCGCGGCCGTGCCCCGCCGCCCGCGGACCCGCGACACGGCCCCCGCCGCAGCGGGGCCGGGGCGGCGGGGGGGGGTGGCGGGG
>JAJDEX010000216.1 GCA_029259575.1 Planctomycetota bacterium
AACACGAACATGACCTCCGAACTTCTCGACTGCGTCGTTCTCGAACCCGGAACCACTGCGACGGCCTCCGTCATCTGGCTGCATGGTCTGGGTGCCAGCGGACACGACTTTCCGCCCATCGTCTCGGAACTCGGGCTGCCCGAGGATCACGGCGTGCGCTTCGTGTTCCCCCACGCGCCGGCGATCCCCGTGACGGTCAACAACGGGATGGTCATGCCGGCCTGGTACGACATCCTGGCGATGGAATTCGATCGCAAGGTGGACGAGGCGGGCGTGCGCCGTTCGGGCGCGCACCTCGAAGCACTCATCACGCGCGAACTCGATCGCGGCATTCCCGCGAACCGGATCGTGCTGGCCGGGTTCAGCCAGGGCGGCGCGATCGCTCTGCACACTGGCCTGCGTCACGCCGAAGAACTGGCCGGCATGATGCTGCTGTCGACCTACATGGCCGCCGACTGCAACCTGGACGAGGAACGCAGCGCGGCGAACCAGAACATCCCGATCCTGCAGTGCCACGGCACCCAGGATCAGATGGTGACGATGGCGATGGGCTCGGCCGCACGCGAGCGGATGACGGGGCTCGGCTACGAGGTCGAATGGAGCGAATACCCCATGGAGCACCAGGTCGTGCTCGAGGAGATCGAGGTCATGGGCGCGTGGCTTCGCCGGGTGCTGGACCTGGGCTGACCCCCAGGGGGCGGGCCTGCGACACGTGGGGCCGACCTCGCTGCTGAGGATTTCGTATTCCACGGGTGATTGGAGTGGCCCCGGGGGGCCCTGGGGGCTACAACACGCCCCTACGGATTTCAGAAATTTCTGAAATCGCGCGGAGTTCAGAGACCGCCGCCCCCGCACCGCCCATGCCTTCCAGCACGAAGCCGTCCGCCAACGCACCGACGCCGCCCTCCGAGGGATCCGGCGATGGGACGACTCTCGAGCCCGAGGTCCAGGCGGCGGAGGACCTCGCGGAGGTCTCCGAAGGTGAGTTCGCCGGACTCGACCCCGAACTCTCCGAGGAGCTCGCGACCTTCGAAGCGTTCTTCAAGAACTTCGGATTCAAGCGAATCCACGGTCGCGTGTGGGGCCTGCTCGTCCTGTCGGGTCAACCGCTGTCGAGCAAGGAGATCATGCATCACCTGCACGCCAGCACGGGCACGGTCTCGACCACGATCAACGACCTGAACGACTGGGGCGCGATCACGACCAGCTTCGACACCGATCGCCGTTGCAACCTGCACATGGCCGTCGGCAACACGCTGTCGATCGTCGCCACCGTGCTGCGCCGCCGCGAGCAGGTCGCGTTCACGCGCTTCAAGGAAGGCATGACGCGTGCGCTCGGTCACGTGCAAACGCGCCACGGCAAGGCCGACCCGCGCGCGCTGACGCTCAAGTCGATCCTGTCCACCTGCGAGATCGCCGATGCGGTCATGCAGCTCGTGTTCTCGTCGGTCGGCAGCGCGCTCGGCGATCCGCAGAGCCTGCTCAGCCGGGCCGTCGGCGCCGCGCTCAAGATGGGCGGCGGTGTTTCGAACAAGGTCCTCCAGGTCGCCGCTGGCAAGCGCGACGAGGACGAGAGCGAGGAGGCCAAGGATGCGTGATCGTCAACGCATCGTCGTCACCGGCATCGGCCTGACCTCGCCCAACGGCAACTCGCTGGCCGAGTTTCGTTCGAACCTGCTGAACGGGGTCTCCGGCGTGAAGCCGTGGGAGATCCGCCACTTCGGCCCCACCGTCGCGGGCATCTGCGACTTCGAGGCCACCAAGTACCAGAAGCGCAAGGCGCTGCGCCGCGGCACGCGTGCGGGTTCCATCGCGATCTACTGCGCGAACGAGGCGCTCAACGCTTCGGGCCTCGACCTCGAGACGGTCGGCCGCGATCGCGTCGGCGTCTACGTCGGCACGACCGAGCACGGCAACGTCGAGACCGAGAACATGATCCACGAGGTCAGTCAGTTCGACTTCGACCTCTCGTACTGGTCGCACCACCACAACCCGCGCACGGTCGCCAACAACCCGGCGGGCGAGGTCACGCTGAACCTGGGCATCCACGGCCCCCACTACTGCGTGGGCGGCGCCTGTGCCGGTGGCAACCTGGGCATCATCCAAGGCGCCCAGATGCTGCAACTGGGCGAGGTCGACGCGGCCATCTGCGGTGGCGTCTCCGAGTCGATCCACACGTTCGGCATCTTCGCCAGCTTCAAGTCCGAGGGCGCGCTCGGAGAGCACCCGGACCCGACGAAAGTGTCGCGCCCGTTCGATCAGGACCGCAACGGCATCGTCGTCAGCGAAGGCGGCTGCCTGTACATGCTGGAGCGTCTCGAGGACGCGGAAGCGCGTGGCGCGAAGATCCTGGCCGAGGTCGCCGGTTGGAAGGTCAACAGCGACGCCAAGGACTTCGTCCTGCCCCACCCGGAGCGCCAGGAACAGTGCATGCGCGGCGCGCTCGACAACGCGGGCATCGCACCCGGCGAGGTCGGCATCGTGAACACGCATGCGACCTCGACGCCGCTCGGCGACATCCAAGAATGCGAGGCGGTCGCCAAGGTCTTCGCGGACGCAGGCAACGTCTCCATCAACAACACCAAGAGCTTCATCGGTCACACGATGGGCGCGGCCGGCGCGCTCGAGCTGGCCGGCAACCTGCCGTCGTTCACCGACGGCGTAGTGCATCCGACGATCAACGTGGACCGGCTCGATCCGGCCTGCGACGTCCCGGGCCTCGTGCTCGGAACCCCGCGCGACGTCGGTCGCGTGGACCACATCCTGAACCTGTCGTTCGGGATGATCGGCATCAATTCGGCCGTCGTCCTGCGACGTCCCGAGGCGTGACCCCCGCGCCCACCGCCAACAGCCTGCCCACTCGTACACCCTTCTCGATCCCCCACCCAGTCATGACCCACGAAGAGACCGTCCTTGCCGTCAAGGACATCATCGCCACCATCGCGCCCGACGAAGAGCTCGACGGCCTGAACCTCGACGATCCGTTGCGGGACCAGATCGAGCTCGACTCGATGGACTTCCTCGACATCGTGATGGAGCTGCGCAAGCGCTACGGCGTGCAGGTTCCGGAGGACGACTACAAGGAGCTCAACACCTTGCAGGGCTGCGCCAACTACCTGTCGCCGCTGCTCGAGGGCAAAGAGCTCAAGCTCGGGGTCTGACCCCGCGCCGCCGCATCGTCGGCACCCCGCCATGGCCAAGTCGCCCACCTTCGATCGATACGACACCGTCGTGATCGGTGCGGGCATGTCCGGCCTCGCCGCGGGGATTCGACTCGCCCAAGCGGGTGGTCGCGTGGCCGTTCTGGAGCGTCATTCGCTCTGGGGCGGCCTCAACTCGTTCTACAAGAAGAGCGGCAGGCGCTGGGACGTCGGGCTGCACGCGCTGACGAATTTCGTGCCCAAGGGCCAGCGCGGGCATCCGTTGTCCAAGGTCCTGCGCCAGTTGCGCGTGCCGTACGACGCCCTGCAGCTGGGTGAGCAGAAGGGCTCGCGCACGGTGTTCCCCGATGCCCAGCTGCGCTTCTCGAACGACTTCGAACTGCTGCGCAGCCAGGTGCACGAGGCGTTCCCCGCGCAAGCTTCCGGCTTCGACGCGCTCGCGGCCGCTGTCGCCGCGACGCCGATCGGGACCGGAGACGACCAGGCGTCCGCGCGTGCGTACATCGCAGCGTTCGTGGACGATGCGCTGCTGATCGACCTGCTGCTGCACCCGCTGCTCTGGTACGGCTCGCCGACGCCGATGGACATGGACCACGCCGGCTTCGTCGTGCTGTGGAAGAGCGTCTACGAGGAGGGCTTCGCGCGCCCCGCCGGAGGCATGCGTCCTTTGCTCGACGTACTACGTGCGCGACTGGCGGACGAGGGCGGTGAGCTGCGCACCAACTGCGGGGTCGCGGCCATCGTGCACGGTTCGCACGGAGTCACCGGCGTGCAGCTCGAGGACGGCAGCGAGCTCGAGACCCAGCGCGTGCTGTCGTCCGCAGGCTGGGTCGAGACGATGGCGCTGTCGGGCACGTCGAGCGCCGCGATCGAGGACGAAGCCGGTCGCATCTCGTTCGTCGAGTGCTGCGCCAAGCTCGACACGAAGCCGAGCGACCTGGGCCACGACGACACGATCGTCTTCTACAACCTCACCCCAACCACCATCTACGACGCGCCCGCGAACGGGCACCTCGAGCTGCGCAGCGGTGTGCTGTGCTGCCCCGACAACTACGCGAACCAATTGCCCGACCCCGAGGGCACCGCGCGCATCACCGTACTGGCCTCCCCGCGGCACTGGAACGGCTTCGACGACGCCGCGTACGCCACCGCCAAACAAGAAGCCTTCGACGGCGCGTTCCAGGCCGTGCAGTCCTTCGCGCCGAACTTCCTGCCGCACGTCACGGTGCGCGATGCGTTCACGCCGCGCACGATCACGCACTTCACCGGCAAACGGAACGGTGCCGTTTACGGCGCGCCCAAGAAACGTCCGGACGGAGCGACGCCGATCGACGGTTTGCACCTGATCGGAACCGACCAGGGCCTGCTGGGCATCGTCGGCGCCATGATGAGCGGCATCCAGGTCGCCAACCACCACGTCCTGGCCCCCACCACGTCATGACCGCGAACCGCAAGCACTACTTCGCGGGCTCCCGCGACGGGAAGCGCCCTGCGAAACGCGACGCGTTGACCGGTGCCGCCGACGCCTACGACGTGATCGTCATCGGTTCGGGGCTCGGTGGTCTGACGGCGGCGAACATCCTGGCCCGCGCGGGGCGCAAGGTGTGCGTCCTGGAGCAGCACTACAACTACGGCGGCATGGCCACGTGGTTCAAGCGCAAGGGCGGGCACGTGTTCGACATCTCGCTGCACGGTTTTCCGATCGGGATGAAGAAGACGGTGCGCAAGTACTGGTCGCCCGAGCTCGCGGATCGCATCGTCCAGCTGGACGGCATCCGCTTCGACAACCCGCAGTTCTCGTTCGACACGACGTTCACGCGCGACGACTTCACGGACAAGCTGATCACCGTCTTCGGCTGTGCCCCGTCGCAGGTCGAGGCGTTCTACGACACGCTGCGTGCGATGAACTACTACGACGACGACGGCCGCACGGTCGGCGAACTGTTCGAGGAGTTCTTCCCGGGTCGCAACGACGTGCATCGCCTGTTGATGGAGCCCATCAGCTACGCGAACGGGTCCGATATGAGCGATCCGGCGATCAGCTACGGCATCGTCTTCTCGAACTTCATGTCGAAGGGCGTGTACACGTTCACGGGCGGCACGGATCTGTTGATCCGCGAGATGAAGTCGATCCTGAACGCGAACGGCGTCGACACGTTCCACCGCGTCCAGGTCGACCGCGTGCTGGTCGAGGGGCGCAAGGTGCGCGGCGTGCTGGCCGAGGGTCGTGAGATCCGCGCCGAGGTCGTGCTGTCCAACGCGAACCTGAAGACCACGGTCGAACGCCTGGTCGGCGAGGAACACCTGGACGACGACTTCGCGGCCGGCGCGCGCGCGGTGCGCTTGAACACGTCGTCGACGCAGGTCTACATGGGGCTGCGCGAGGGCGAGGACCTGCCCTGGATCTCGGACCTGTTCTTCACGTCGACCCGCCCGACGTTCGACAGCCCCAGCCTGTGCGACCTGCACGGCGAGAGCCGCACCTTCAGCTTCTACTACCCGAAGGTCCGGCCGGGTTCCGATCGGTACACCGTCGTGGCGTCGATGAACGCGCGCTTCGAGGACTGGCGCGACATGGACGACGCGAGCTACGCCGTGAACAAGGAGCGCATGGAACAGGACTGTCTGAGCGCGCTCGAGGGCTACGTCCCCGGCGCCCGCGCCAAGATCGACTACGTCGAATCCGCGACGCCGCGCACGTTCGAGTTCTACACCCAACACGCCAGCGGCACGTCCTTCGGCACCAAGTTCGAAGGCCTGCCGTACTCGATGAACCTCCACCAACAGGTGGAGGGCCTCTACCACGCCGGCTCGGTCGGTATCATCATGTCCGGCTGGCTCGGCGCCGCGAACTACGGCGCCATCACGGCCAACAAGGTCGACGCCCACCTGGCCTCGCTCGCCAGTTCCGGCCTCTGAACCGAGACCCAAGACTCCATGCGATTCGAGAACCAACACGTCGTCGTCACCGGCGGGACCCGCGGACTGGGACGGGCCATGAGCCTGTCGTTCCTGGCCGAAGGCGCCGTCGTCCACGCGACCTATCGCAGCGACGCGGCCTCCGCGGACGGCCTGCGCGAAGCTGCCGGCGAGCACGCCGAACGCCTCGTGACGCACGCGGTCGACGTGACCGATGCGGCCGCGGTCGAGGCGTTCTGGGGCTCGTTCGAGGACACCCCGATCTCGGTCCTGGTGAACAACGCCGGCATCCGTCGGGATGCGCTGCTCGCCATGATGAAGCCCGAGGACTGGGACGCCGTGCTCGCCACGAACTTGACCGGCGGCTATCAGATGAGTCGCTTCGCCGTGCTGAACATGATGGGCCAGCGCTACGGTCGCATCCTGTTCGTCACGTCCCCGGCGGGACGTCAGGGCTTCGAGGGCCAGGGCAACTACGGCGCCTCGAAAGCGGGCCAGCAAGGCCTGATGCGCTCGCTCTGCAAGGAGGTCGCCAAGCGCGGCATCACGGTCAATTGCGTCAGTCCCGGCTTCGTCGCGACCGAACTGCTGAACGATCTGCCCGACGATCTGGTCAAGCAGTACAAGAAGGACATTCCGATGAAGCGCTTCGGCAAGCCTGAAGAGATCGCCAGTGCGGTCATGTACTTGGCGTCCAAGGATGCCGCGTACATCACCGGCACGACGTTGGAGGTCAGCGGTGGCCTCTAGCAGCGCGCGCGCCGCCATCGAGGCGGCCATCCCCCATCGCGACCCGTTCCTGTTCGTCACCGACGTGATCGATCGCGGCGAGGCGACCATCACGACCGAGTGGCAGGTTCCCGCCGACATGGACGTGTTCCGCGGGCACTTCCCCGGCAACCCGGTCCTGCCCGGCGTGCTGATCAGCGAGCACGTGTTCCAGAGCGCGGCGATCCTGATCTACGAGTCCGAAGCACACACCCAAGACCTTCCCGGTACGCCCGTGCTGACGCGCATCCAGGACGCGCGCTTCAAACGCATGGTCAAGCCCGGCGAGACGCTGCGCACCGAGGTCACGATCACGGACTCGCTCAGCAACGCGCGCTTCGGCAAGGCCAAGGTGCGCTGCGAGGGCCAGACGGTCGCGACCTTGAACTTCGCGCTGGCGGTGACGCCTTGACCGACTTCCTGCAACTGGCCGGGCGCAAAGTGCTGGTCACGGGCCTCGCGAACAAGAAGAGCGTCGCGGCCCACATCGGCCAGCAGCTCGAGGCCGTCGGCGCGACGCCGATCTACATGGTGCGCACCCCCGAGCGCCGCGACGACGTCGCCAAACTGATCGGTGAACGCGACGTGTACGTCTGCGACGTGCGTCACGAGGACCAGGTCGCCCAGCTCGCCGAAGACCTCACGCGGGATCATCCCCAGCTCGACGGCATCGTCCATTCGATCGCCTTCGCGAACTACGAGGACGGCATGAAGCCGTTCCACGAGACGCGCAAGGAGCACTTCCTCGAAGCGATCGACGTGTCGTGCTACTCGCTGGTCGGCCTGTCGAACGCGCTCGCCGAGCACCTGACGCCCGGCGCATCGGTCGTCACGATCTCGATCTCGACCACCACGATGGCCGCCGAGAACTACGGTTACATGGCGCCGGCCAAAGCGGCGCTCGATTCGGCGGTCGTGTTCCTCGCGAAGTCCTTCGCCTCTCGGAACGTTCGTTTCAACGGGGTTCGGGCCGGCCTGCTGAAGACCCGCTCCTCCGCGGGCATCCCCGGTTACGCCGACGCGTGGCTCTTCGGAGAAGCGGCCACCTTGCGTGGAAAGGGCCTGGCGACGCCTGAGGTCGCATCTACGGCGCTGTTCCTGCTCTCGCCTCGCAGTTCGGGAATCAATGCCCAGGGGCTGGTAGTCGATGCCGGTATGGGTGTAAACTACTTCGACTGCGAACTGGTGAAGCGCGCGACACGGCCGGATGATCCGGCGATCGCCGAGTGACTCGGTCACATTTCCCGCGACGGTGTGTATGCGTGCGAACGCTGCCTACGGTTGAGGCCTCACGAGCAGTCCAGGCGAGGGCGTCCCACGACAGACGCCCCTAGGGATGACGGAAGGTCCTACCCGCAACTTCCACACCCATGGCGCCAGCCTTGCCAGCCGCGCCCCCCATATCAGCATGATCGACCTAACGACGGACGCTGCAGCCTTCCTGCGCAAGGCTGCCCACCTCGCCACCGAGCACCTCAAGACCCTCGACGACCGGTCCCGACCGGTCACCCAAACCCTCTCGCCGGCCGAGCTGCACAAGAAGCTCGGCCTGAAGCTGCCTGAAGCCGGGCGCGAGCTGGACTCGCTGCTCAAGGACGTCTCGAACGTCCTGAAGTACAGCGTTCGAACGGGCCATCCACGGTTCATGAACCAGCTGTTCGGCGGGTACGACCCGGCGGCGATCCTGGGTGACTGGATCGCGGCGGTCATCAACACGTCGATGTACACCTACGAGGCCGCGCCGGTCGCGACCTTGATGGAGCAGATCCTGATCGGGCGCATGACCCGCATGGTGGGCTTCGAGTCCGGCGAGGGCACGTTCGCTCCTGGCGGATCCGTCTCCAACCTGATGGCGGTCCTGGCTGCACGCCAGCGAGCCGTTCCCTCCGCGCGCCAGACCGGACTGCGCGGCGACGAGAAGCTGGTCATGTTCGTCTCGGCCGAAGGGCACTACTCCCTCGACCGCGCGGCGGTGGTCGGCGGTCTCGGTCTCGATGCGGTCGTCAAGGTCGAGGTCGACGAGGTCGGGCGCATGCGTCCGGACGCCCTCGAACGTGCGATGCAAGCCGAGGTCGACGCGGGGCGTCGGCCCTTCCTCGTCGGTTGCACCTCGGGCTCGACCGTCCCTGGTGCGTTCGATCCCTTGGACCAGATCGGCCCGATCGCGAAACGCCACGGAGCTTGGTTCCACGTCGATGCGTCGTACGGAGGTTCCGTGCTGTTCTCCGACGAGCACCGTGACCTGATGAGGGGCGTGGACCAGGCCGATTCGGTCTCGTGGAACCCGCACAAGATGATGGGCGTGCCGTTGACCTGTTCGGCGATCCTGTTGCGTGAACCTGGCCGGCTCAGCGGGACCTTCGGCATGCATGCCGAGTACCTGTTCCACGACGACCCCGAGGAGGATCCGACGTGCTGCGACCTGGGCGACATGACGCTCCAGTGCGGCCGTCGCGTGGACGCCTTGAAGCTGTGGCTTTCGTGGCAAGCGATGGGCGACCAGGGCTTCGGCCAGCGCGTCGACTCGATGTTCGGCCTGGCCCGTGACCTCGCCGACGAGATCAAGTCGCGCAAGGGCTTCGAACTCACGCGCGAACCGATGGGTGCCAATGTCTGCTTCCGCTACCTGCCGCCCGCGCTGCGCAACGAGGAAGGCAAGTCCCGCCTGGAACATCAGACCCGGATCACGCTCGCCGTTCGCAGCCAGATGCTGCGCGACGGTCGTTTCATGGTGAACTTCGCCATGCTCGATGGAGCCCAGGTCTTCCGACCCGCGCTGACCAACCCGCACACGACCCTCGAGGACCTGACCTTGATGCTCGACGAGATCGAGCGATGCGCGATCGAGCTCGAGTGAGACGGGACGGTCGGCTCTAGAGATCCGGCCGTTCCTACGTGTCCGACTTCAAGCTCGGGTGACCGCGTCCCAGACGTCGATCACACGTTCGCCGACGGCGTTCCAGGTGAAGGGCGCCAGCTCCGAACTCGGATCGCCTTCGATCGGTCCCGCGGCCAGCGCCGCACTCAGCCCGACCCGCAAGCGATCCGTGAAGGCGGCTTCCTCGCCCGACGCGATGCGATCCGGGCCCTCCAGCCGGGGGAGTGCGACCATGGTGAGTCGGTCCCCCAGCGCGTCGGCCAAACCCTCCACGACGCCAGGCAGGTCGGTGGCCACGACGCGGCATCCACATGCCGCCGCCTCGACCAGCACGAGGGGAAGCCCTTCGAACAAGGACGGCAGCACGAACACGGCGCAGCGCCGCATGTGGCCTGCAAGGTCCGCTGCCGACAGCTGCCCCAGCGGAGTCGCGCAGGAACTCGCGTCGATCCGCGCGCGCAGGGCCTCGGCCTCGGCTCCCCCGCCACCGCCCGCCACGAGCAAGCGAATCGGGATTGACTCGGAGCTCATCGCATCCACGGCATCGAGCAACTGGGGCAGCCCTTTGGCCTCGCTCCACTTGCCCGCGAAGAGGATCGTGTGCGGATCGGCCTCGCGCCCGCGCGCGTGGAAGTGGTTCGGATCGAACCCGGCACCGACGATGTGAACCTGCTTCGGATCGAAGCCGAACCTCGAGGTGTAGCGCGCCGCGTGATCCTGGTGCAACACGACGCAACGGTCGACGCGGGCGACGCCACGCACGACCCGGTCGGCGAGATGCGGACAGAGTTCGAGCTGGCGCAAGTCCGTGCCGTGCCCGTGTGCGACGATCGGCACGCCGCCCGCGACGTCGGCCAGGATCGAAGCGACCAACCACGTGTGGTGCACGTGGATCACGTCAGGGCGAAACGCTCGAACGGAAGTCGCGAGACGGTGCCGCCAAGCTGCGACGTAGGCCTCGATCTCGGTCGGGTCCAGCGCGGTCCACACGCTGCTGGGATAGGGCATCACGTCGCTCATGCCAGGCACCGCGAACGGCAGATCGCCACCCCGCCCGAATGTGAGGGTGTGCACCGCACGGGAAGGCAAGCCGCCGACGCGCGGGC
>JAJDEX010000217.1 GCA_029259575.1 Planctomycetota bacterium
CACGACCGGCCGCGGCATCGAAGGTGCGCAGGTGAGTGTCAGCGGCATCGCGAAGGAGTCGACCGGTCCCGACTCGCCGCATCCGATCGAAGCGGCCTTCCTGCTGGACATGGCCCTCGAGCAGGAAGTCGTGGAAGTCGAAGGAGCCGAAACTCGTGCCGCGGTGACCGACGAGCACGGAGTCGCGCGAATGACCTCGATCCCAGGCGAGTCGGTTTGGATCGGGGTCAAGCATGGGCGCTACGCCGACCAGGTCGATCGAGAGGACCAACTTCCACTTGGACCCTGCTCCCTGACCATCGAGATGCAGCGAGGCTGCTTCGCGCGCGTCCGTGTGGTCGACGTCGCAGGGGAACCGGTCCTGGGGGCCCAAGTCGAGCACATGCACGAACACGACTCCCAGAACTTGGGCAGCACGATCGGAGGCGGCACTCGTGGTCGTCGCGTCGATCGCGATGGGTGGGTCGCGTACCGGCACCTGATGCCGGGCACCCATTCCTTCCGCGTCGTGAAGGAGTCCATGGATCGCGGCACCATGAATTTCTGGATGAACGACATGCAGGTCGACGATCGCCCTTGGTCTCCGGTCGAGCTCGACCCGAAGGAACCCGTGGAACTCGTCCTGATCCAGGAGCCGACGACGGTGCTGCACGGGCAGGTCCTCGAGGCCGGTCGCCCGCTGGGAGGCGCGGACGTGCGACTCGTCGATCCCGATGCGGACGAATGGACGAACATGATGGGAGGCGGCCCCAAGGCCACCAGTGATGCACGCGGGTTCTATTCGATCGAGAACATCGACCCCAAGACTTGGAGCCTGCAGGTCGACCACGCTACGCGAGCCATGAAGTACATCGAGGGGGTCGAGCTGCGAGCGGGTGCCACACGCATGGACCTCAACCTGCCGGTGACGGCCATCGAGGGACGTGTCACCGACGCCGGCGGAGCTCCGGTCGAAGGCGCACGCGTCACGGCTCACCGCGTGGACGGCCAGAACACCACGATGATCTTCGGGTCGTTCTCGACCGACGACGGCGAGTCCGTGGGCATCGGGGATCCGGGGGCTCCCGATCCGGTCTTCACGGATTCCGACGGTCGCTATCGGTTGGTCGGTGTCGACGAGGATGCGCAGCTTCGGATCCAGGCCAAACGCCGCGGGTTCATCGAGGGCTCCATCAAGGACATCCAAGTCGAACGCAACGCCACTCGCAGGGGCGTCGACCTGACGCTCGCGGTCGGCGGGGGGATCGAGATCCTGGTTCGCTGGACGAACCAGGACCAAGCGCGTCCCCTCTTCGTGACGCTCAACTGGGCCGGTGAAGGGTCGAAGGAGCCTCGCTACCAATACTTGGAGGGCGAAGGGACGATCGTCGGTGACCTCGAACCCGGTCCGTGGAAGGTCGACCTCGAAACGACCGAGGTCGAGGAGGGAGAACCGGAACAGCGGGCCAGCCAGGAGATCGAGATTCGATCCGGCGAGACCGGGGTCTGCGAGTTCCAGCGCTGACCGGTGACGGGACCGCGCAGGCGGGTGGCGTGGTAACCTCCCCGCCCTCATGACCGAACGCTCCTACGACGCCGTCCTGTTCGACCTCGACGGCACCCTCTTGAACGGTGACGAGGTCGTCGGTCCCGAGAACCTCGCCGCTGTACATCGTCTGCGCGACGAGGGCGTCCAGGTGCTCATCGCCACCGGCCGTTCGGTGGATTCCACGCGTTCCGTGGTCGAAGAGGTCGGCCTGGAGGGTCCGATCGTGACCTTCAACGGCGCCGTCGTGTGGGACTACGCCGAGAACCGGGCCATCGAGGAGCGCACGCTCAACCAACGCATCGTCGATCGTTGCCACGCCTATCGCAGAGAGACCGGGCACATGGCGATGTTCATGAGCACGACCAACCGGCTCTGCCTCGTTCCGCCGGACGACCCGCACCATCGTGCGTTGAGCGGCTTGAGCGGCGTCGAGTACGTCGATGAGGCACGCTTGGAATCCGAGCAGTACATCGTGCGCGCGACGTTCTTCGCCGATCGCGGTACGGACTCCGCTTCGTACGCCGAACACATTCAACAGTTCATCAAGCGGCCCATCTACACCACGCACTTCAACCTGAGCATCCTGGTGCGCCATCGGGACAGTCCCTTCGTCGTGGTGGACGTCCACCCACCGATGTTGGGCAAGGCCGAGGCGCTGCGCTTCCTGCACGACCATCACGGCATTCCGGCCTCCCGCGTCGTCGCCTTCGGAGATGCGGACAACGACGTGCCGATGCTCGAACACGCGGGCCTGGGCATCGCGATGGGCAACGCCGATTCCGCCGTACAATCGATCGCGGACCGCGTCATCGGCGACCACACGACGACCGCGATCGCGGACACCTTGAACGAGCTGTTCCCCGCGTAGGGGGTGGAGCGCTCGTTCCCAAGTGCGCTCCCAACCAAGCCGTGTCGATTCGCCACGGCTAGGACAGGAGTCGCGTCACGTCTGGCCCCGAGGTGGTCGGCAGACAACGAGCCCCGGTCGAGCCTTCGTCGCGTTCTACGTTGCGGTCGAACTTCAACGTCCCCGGGGTGGGGAGGTGGCTTCCAAGGCAACCGCACCGCGAACTGCCGCACAGCGAACTGCCGCACAGCGAACTGCCGCACCGAGGACGGTGTGCCGATGCGAGTCGGCGCGACGAACCTAAGCGTTCGTGTCCGGCTTCGATTTCGGGGAGGGCCCAGCGGGCGGCGTCGCCTTGCCGTCCTTCTTGGCTGCGGGCTTGGCATCGGCCTTGGCCTCCGACGGTTTCGGCGCGTCGGTCGCCGGCTTGTCCGCCTTCTCGCCTGCCTTGTAGGACTCGCTGCGGTAGTCGGTCTGCCAGAACCCGCCGCCCTTGAAGATCACGCCGCCGCCGGTTCCGATCAGGCGTTGCAGCGCGAGCTTCCCGCACTCGGGGCACTTGCGCTTCGCGCCCTCGGACATCGACTGGAAGATCTCCAGCTGATGCTTGCAGGCTTTGCAGACGTAGTCGTAGGTCGGCATGGGCGCGGTGCGATCAACCGTTCGCGTTGCCCTCGGAGGTCCCGTCGACCTCCGGTGCAGTTTCCTGGGCCTCGCCCTCGGACGGGGTCGCGACGGCCTCGCTGGCAGGGGCGGCAGCCACTTTGACGTGGGCGTGGCGCAGGACGTCCTCGCCACGCTTCCAACCGGCCCGGACCACGGTCAGGATCGTCCCCGGCGCACAGTCCAGGGTCTCGGTCGCCGCGACGGCCTGGTGCAGCTTCGGATCGAAGGGGATCTCGGTGTCGATCGGGGAGATCTGGAAGCGCTGGAGCGAGCCCCACAGGTTGTCGCGCGTCAGTTGCACGCCGACCTTGAGGTTCTGCGCTTCCGGCGTTTCGACCGGCATCAAGAGCGCCATGTCGAGCCAGTCGAGGGCCTGCAGCATCTCGCCCAACATCGTCGCTTCGGTGGAGCGCACTGCGAGGTCGATGTTCTCTTGGCTGCGACGGCGCAGGTTCTGATTGTCGGCGTGGGCGCGCAGGAGGTTCGCGAAGTGCTCGTCGCGCTCCTTCTCGGCCTGGGCCAATGGATCCAGGACCTCCTCGGGCGCAGGCGTCTCGGCGCCGTCCACGGTGGACTCGTCTTGCGTCGGATCCTGGGCCTGGTTCTGATCCTGGTTCCGATCCTGGCCCTCGTCGGCCGGTTGCTTCTTGGTCTTCTTGCGCATGGTGGTCTAGAAGCTGAAGTGGTCGGTGATGCGTTCGAAGAACGACTTCTTCCCGGTGCGTTCGTCCTCGAGCTCGTCGAACTGTTGCAGCAACTTCTTCTGCTCGTCCGTGAGCTTCTTGGGCACCTCGACGAAGACGCGCACCAGCTGGTCGCCGCGTCCACGCCCTTCCAATCGGGGCAGTCCCTGTCCGCGCAGGCGGAACACCTTGCCGCTCTGCGTACCGGTCGGAACCGACATGTCGACCTTGCCGCGCAACGTCGGAATCTCGACCTTGGCGCCCAGTGCGAGCTGTCCGAACGAGAACGGGATCTCGGTCAGGACGTCAGGTCCGGAGCGTTGGAACACCTTGTGCTCGGTCTCGCGAATGACCACGTACAGGTCACCGCGTTGGGCGCCGGGCGGGCCCGCATCGCCCTCGCCCGAGACGCGCAAACGCACGCCCTCCTCGACGCCGGCGGGGATGGCCAAGTCGATCTCGGCCGAGGCACGCTTGCCACCGCTGCCGTTGCAGCTGGCGCACGGCGATTCGAGCATCTGGCCCGCGCCGCGACAGGTGGGGCAGGGGGACGCCA
>JAJDEX010000218.1 GCA_029259575.1 Planctomycetota bacterium
ACTGAACAGTGCCTGGCACCGTACGTCGGCACGAACGTATCAGCGAGGTACTGAACAGTGCCTGGCACCGTACGTCGAGATAGCCGCATCCAAAATGGAGTACGCCTCGTCGGCGTCGCCCCATCCCATCGAGGTCATCTCACCAGCGCCCTTGTAGCTGGTGAACCACGTCTCGATGATCGTCGTGACGCCGGGGAAGGAACGCTGCAATTCCTCGAGGCTCTTCGCGGCCTGGAACGGATGTCCATCGACCACTGCGATCAACTTGTCGTCGACCTCACCACCGTCGAGCAAACGCAGGACGCCCAGCAATCTCACGCGCACGACCGAGCCGCGCTCGACCGGGTCACCCAGCACCAACACGTCCAGCGGATCGCCGTCGCCTCCGTCCTCTACCGCCAACAACGTGCGCGGCACCATCCCGTAGTTGCCCGGATAGCCCAGGTACTGCACGACACGCGGAACGCCGTCCCGGAACTCCCAGCGCAGCGAACCGTCCGTCTTGTCGACCTCCCATTTAGCGGTCGTGCCGGTGGGGATCTCGACGACGACGTTCACCGTGCCGTCCTCGTTCCTCGCGGGATAGCCTGCGAGCATGTGCTGCGGTCCGATCAGGGTGTAGTCGTCCGGCGCCTGCAAACCTCGCGGACTGGCGCAGCCCAGGATCAGGAGCGGGACGAGAAGGGGAAGGAGGCGTCGCATGAGGGGCGCCAGCCTCACCGGAACGAGCTCCCCAGTAAAGAGTCCACCGATGAAGGTCGGGTGAATCCCTGGAACGCGACAGGCCCCGCCGGTGATCACACCGGCGGGGCCTGTCATGTACGTCGCTCTAAGGTCAGCCCGCTTTCGCCAGGAAGTCCATCGACTGCGAGGCCCATTCCGTCAGCGGCGTCCACCACAGACCGAACGCCGTGGTGAGAACGGCCAAGACCACCAGGATCGTCGCCATCGAGTGCTGGGGCGCGGGCGTCGGCTCGTCGCTCTCAGCCAGGAACAGCTCTTTCACCACGCGCATGTAGTAGTAGAGGCTGACGACCGAGTTGAGCGCGAGGCAGAGCGCGAGCCAACCCAGGTTCATCGACTCCGACTCGAGTGCTGCCTTGAACAAGGCGTACTTCGCGGGGAAGCCGACCGTCGGCGGCAAACCCGTCAGGCTGACCATGAAGATCACGACCGGAACAGCGATCCACGGCGCCTTGCGCCCCATGCCGCGCAGCGAGGCGTAGGTCTCCTTGCCCGTGACTCCGCTGAAGTACAGCAGGAAGCCGAACGCGCCCAGGTTCATGAAGTAGTACGCAGCCAGGTAGAACAGCGCGGCTTCGTAACCGGGCTGGCTCATCGCGGCGACCCCGACCAGCACGTAGCCGGCGTGGGCGATCGACGAGTAGGCGAGCATCCGCTTGACACTCTCCTGGCGCAGCGCGGCGAGGTTGCCGAGCGTCATGGTCACGGCGGCCAGTACCGCGATCAGGTGGCCGACCTTCAGCCCGTAGGCGGCGACGGCTTCCGAGATCTCGGCCCCTTCGCTGACGAAGAGCACGCCCAGGAAGCGGATCAGCGCGCCGAAGCCGCCCGCCTTGGAGGCGACGGCCAGGAACGTGGTGACCGGGGTCGGGGCGCCCTCGTAGACGTCCGGGGCCCAGAAGTGGAAGGGTGCGACCGAGACCTTGTACGAGAAGCCGCCCAGGATCAGCACCATCGCGATCATCACCATGCCGGGCGAGTCCGTGATGGCGGTGGCGAGGCTTCGCTGGGCGCCTTCCGTGGGCACGGCGCCGGACATGATGCCCAGATCGAGCGTTCCCGTGGCTCCGTACAGGAGGCTGATGCCGTAGATGAGGACACCGGCGGACAGACCGCCGAAGACCACGTACTTCATCGCCGCTTCCGCCGAGCGTCGTTCGCCCTTGTGGAAACCAGCCAGGCTGTAGCTGGCGAGCGACAACAACTCGAGGCCCAGGACGAGCAACAGCAAGTTGTTCGTGCCGACCATGAAGAAGATGCCGACGCCCGCACCGAGCAACAGGAAGTAGTACTCCCCGATCCGGTGCTTGCGTTCGCGACGGTCGAGCATCACGAACACGGTCGTCACCATCAGGGCGGCGCACGTGAACAGCTTGAAGAAGCCGGCGAAGTCGTCGACGAGGACCAGTCCGAAGGCGGTCTCGGTCGCGGCGCCCTGGGCGGCGATCAGCTGGAACGTCGCAGCGGCCAGGCCGACCAGCGAGATCGCACCGAGGCGCCACGAGTCGCGCTCCTTCCACACGAGGTCCATCAGCAGGACCACGAGGGAGGTCACCACCAGCGTCAGCTCGGGGCTGAGCAGCCGGAGACCGTTCCAGTGCAGGTCGGGTTCTTGGATGAGGGCGAGCACGGTGGGATCAGGCAGGCGGCGTCAGAAGGGCGACCAGCTGGTTCACGCTGACGTCCATCCAGTCGAGGACGAAGTGCGGCGCGACACCCAGGACGACGCAGAGCACCAGCAGCGGCGCGAGGCTGAAGACCTCGCGGGCGTTGATGTCCGTCATGTCCTTGTACTTCTCGTTGAGCGGACCCAGGAAGATGCGCTGGAGCGCCCACAGGATGTAGGCAGCCGTCATCACGATGCCGATCGTCGAGATCAGCACCAACGTCTGCATCCAACCCCAGTGGTAGCCGCTGGCGATCTGGTCGGGCGT
>JAJDEX010000219.1 GCA_029259575.1 Planctomycetota bacterium
TCCACCTACTTGGATCAGATACGCCTGTCCGATGGTCGCAGTCCAGTTGACTTCGGACTCGCTCGCCGTGTTGCAGTTGATGCTCGACCCGTCTTGGCCGTCGATGCAAGTCGCCAGGCAATTGCTGCCGAGGTGAACGGCAATCGTGCTGTCGAAGCCGGCGCCGCAGTTGTGCACGGTGTAGTCGCCATCACACGGCGCAGTCCAGGCGAAGAACACATCGTTGGCGATGGCGCCTCCGCTGGTGTCGTTGCAGGTCGCTGCGTCGCCACCGTCGAATCCGGACGTCGTTGCGTTCGTGGTGTCGAACGGGAACGCTCCGAGGCCAGCGATGGCCTGGGGCGTCGAGCAGTCGTTCTTGGCAGGAGGGGGCGGGGTCAGCGTGACCTCCAAGGTCCCGGCTCCGAAGTCGGCCGAGCTCCACCCACCCACTTGAATCAGGTAGTTCGTGAACGGCGTAACGCTGTTGAGATCGATACGACCCAGGGCACCCTCCGCAACGCAGGTCGCCGAGCAGTTCGATCCGATGTACACGGCGAGCTCTTCGTCGAAGGTTGAGCCCGTCATCTCGAATCGAAGGTTGCCACCTACAGTGTCCGACCAGGAGAAGAACACATCACGGCGGTAGCTCGAGTTCGTGCAACCGCCGGACGCACCCTGGAACCCGCTGTCACAGGCCCCCGTCGTGTCGAACGGGAACGAGCCGAGTCCCGCAATGCTCGTCGGCGTGGCGCAGGTGTCGTTGACGAGAGCGCCTTGCACGTCGATGCGGAAGTCCGTGATGAGCTCCGGGCCGGTGTTGCTGAAGCTGCCGACCTGGATCAAGTACGCGGTTCCTGCGGTGACGGACCAGATGACCTCGGACGGTGTGACGCCCGAGCAGTTCACGGTCGCGCCGTCGTTGCCATCGATGCAAGTCGCGGAGCAGTTGCTGCCCAGGTGGACGTTGATCGTGGAATCGAATCCTTCGCCGCAGTTCTCGACCGTGGCGATCCCGTCACAGGGGGCTGTCCACAAGAAGAACGTGTCCCGCCCGGGTGAATTGCCGAAGTCGGTGTCCCCGCACACAGCGGGGTTACCACCCAAGAATCCGGAGTTCGTGGCACTCCAGCTGTTGTGGGTGAACGTGCCGGTTCCTGAGATGATTTCAGGTGTTGCACATCCGTCGTTCGACGGCGGAGGACAGACGCCTGCCAGGGCGCTGACCAGCTCGAAGGTCTCCACAACCGCCGCTCCGTTGGTGGCGAAACTGCCGACTTGGATCAAGTACTCCGTGCCGGCTGTGACCGACCACACGACCTCGGACGGCGAGACGCCAACACAGTTGATCGAGGCACCGTCGTTACCTTCAATGCAGGAAGCGTTGCAGTCGCTGCCCAGGTGGACGTTGATGGTGCTGTCGTAGCCGGCCGCACAGTTGTGGACCGTGACGGTGTCGTCGCAAGGAGCGGTCCAGACGAAGAACAGGTCTCGCGACGGGGCGAAGCCGTCTTGGGTGTCGCCACAAACGATGGCATCACCGCCCTGGAATCCCGAGTTGGTGGCTCCGCCGTTGTCGAAGACGAAGCTGCCGAATCCAGCGATGGGCTGCGGCGCTGAGCAGTCGTCATGGCTGGGCGCGGGGGTCAGACCCACATCGAGTTGCCCCGTACTCGTGAACCCGGGGCTCCATGCTGACACCTGGATCAGATATTGATTGCCAAAGGACACGTTGTAGATCCCGATGGAGGATCCGGATTCTCGAATGCAGGTCGCGCCGCAGTCCGCGCCGGAGTACGCGGTCAATTCGGCGGTGAACGAGCTGGCGGAGGAGTCGATCGTGTAATCACCCGATGCCCCAGCGGTCCAGACGAAGAAGATGTCGTTGTCGTGAGTGTTCGTGTTGCAGCCACCGAGAGCACCCCCGAAGTTCTCGGTGCAGGCGCCGCTCGCATCGAATGCAAAGCTCCCGAAACCGGCGATCGGTGCCGGATTTGCGCACGTATCGTTCGGGTGCGATCCACTGTTCAGGAGGATGTTGATGTTGCCCGTAGCACCCGGGCCGACGGTCTCCCAGGTTCCGATCTGGATCAAGTACTCCGTGGCATTGGCGGCCAAGAACGTGACTTCGGACTCGGCCGCCGTGACGCAGTTCACGGAGGCCCCGTCGTTGCCGTCGATGCAGGTGGCCGAGCAGTTGCTCCCCACATGGACAGCGATCACGCTGTCGTAACCCTCGCCACAGTTGTGGACCGTGAAGGTGCCGTCGCAGGGACTCGACCAGACGAAGAACACGTCGCGATCCATGAAGACTCCGGACTGCGTAGGGGTGCAGAATGCTGAACCGCCGTCGAACAAAGAATTGGTCGCGGTCGTCGTGTCGTAAGCGAAGGAGCCCGTGCTGAAGATGACCTGGGGCGTGGCGCAGCTGTTGCTGCCTTGGGGGGCGGCCCAAGCGGGGAGAGTGAGCGCGAGTCCCAGACAAAGGGAATGGGCTACGTGGCGGAGCGTGAACATGGCAGTGCCTCTTGCGGGGGTGAGAGAGTGGACACGCAGTCCCTGGTGGCTCGAGGAGCGGGACGGTGCCCGGCGAACCAGCCATGGCAGGCGGCTGGCTCGCGTTGGGTGGACTGGTTCTGGGGTTGAGATTGCCGGACGGTGGTCTCGATTGCCTCTAGGGAGAGTCCTAGAGAGGCCCCTCGCTATCCCTCTGATTCCGCGAGCCCAGGTCCCTGGGGGCTGGCCTTGGGTGTGCCCGGTTCCCTTTGCGCGCGGAAATCCCGGGCCCTGGTAACGCGGCTGGTGAGCCAGAGGTCCGCTCAGAGTGCCAACGGCATCGCCAGCATCGCTGCGATCGCGCTGACGACGCGCAGCGTTCCGCAGGGACTCGCCACGACCTTGGTCCGTGACGTGGTGTCCCACGGAGTCGCGAAACCGCGACTGGATTGGACCAGGTGCAGCAGTCCGGTGATCCAGGGCAGGGGCAGCAGACCGAGCGCGAGTCCGCGCGTGGCGACCCCGAACGCCCGCTTGCAGGACGCGCCGAGCTTGGGGCGAAGCCCGCCGACCCCGACCACGCGAATCCGCAACCAGGCCTTTCCGGGTGTCGTCCCGAACACGGTCAGCAGGACCGCATCGACCAGCATCAACGCGAACACGGTCATCACTCCGATCGTGATCAACACCAGCAAGGACAGGCCGAGGTCCGCCACGTCCAGGCGCGCACCGAGCCAGGTTCGGGTCGCCGCGCGCAGGCCGCCCTGATCCCGCGCGAGCCACGCGAACAACCCGGTGATCCACGCCCAGTCGAACGCTCGCGCCAAGAGACGCTGGCCGGCCTCGAGGGCATGGCGCACCGTCGGGTCGACCTCGCGTGCGCCGAGCGCTTGCTCGAACGTCAGTTCGGCCAGGTCGGTACCCGCCAATTCCATCGCACACAGATCTGGCAGTCCTCGCAAGTGCGCCAGGCCCCGCGGCGTGATCGTGGTGTCGGACAGATCGACCTTCTGCAGGGCGCTCCAATCCTCGAGGGGAGTCATCCCGTCATCGGTCACGGTCGTGCCGGACAGGTCCAGGTGCGTGACCGTGCGCATCGCCAGCAAGGGCCCGAGCTCAGAAAGGAGCGCATCGGTGCCCGGATCGCGGCGGGGGAGCTTCAGGCCGACGATGGCCGTGCAGGGTTCGGGGAGTTCCTGCAGGTGATTCACCAGATGGCGCTCGAGGACCGTCGCGCCGGTCACCAGCAAGCTGCCGCCGGCCTCGAGGATCCGGATCGCGACCTCGTGCGGATGCAGTTCGCCCGCGGGGACCTGCAGAATTTCCGCCAGCGCTGCGGCGTCGATGGGCGGCGTCGGGTCCTGCATGGGGGCAAGCCTAGAGATCCGGCCGAAAAGGAGCCATCCCGTAGCCCGCCTCGTTCGATGCGGTTCGGCGTTGCCGGAACCACCGAATCGCGTCCAGCCATGCGTAGAACTCACCGCTTGGATCCACACCGAACGCGGGGCGCTGCGGAAGGGGTGTTTTCGGCCGGACCTCCAGGCCTGAATCGGATGAAGGGCATTCGCCCCGGCGCATCCCCGGGCCAGGAATTCCCCGGCGGAGCCGATTCCCGGTCGGTTCGGCCGAAGCAAGGGCAGAAGCCAAGAGCCCGGATCGCTAGACTCGCCGGCGTCATGCCCCGGTCTCCCCTCGCTCACCTTCTGTTCGCCCTCGCCCTCGTCACCTGCTCCGCTTGCCGGTCGGGTGCCGCGGCCTCGTCGAACCTGGACGTCCTCCTCGATTCGAACGATCGACTGCGGCACCTGGCTCCGGTGCAGAGCCCCTTCACCTACACCTTGGCGAAGCTGACGCCGCAGAACCTCTTCCGCAAGGATTCGCTGCTGTCGGTCGACCGCAAGCAGGTCAAGGTCGGCGACCCGTCCTACCGCGCGCTCAAGGAGCTGATCATGCTCGCGGAGTCGGGTGGGTTCACCAACCGACACCAGGCGGACATTCAACGCGTGCGCCAGTTCTCGCGTTACGCGGTGCGCTGTCGCGGTCGTCTGGCACGCGAATACGCGCTGCTCGCGCTCGTGCCGCACGCCCAGCGCTTGGGGCTTCCCGAGCCGATCCGCGAGCCCGAGATGGCCGCGAACGCACCCGAACTGGGCGAGGCGATCAAGAGCCTCGTGCAGGTGTCCGGGCCCGCGTTGCGTGCGAACCCGAGCGACACCGAGCTCACCGACCTGGCGGCCGCCTGCCAGGTGGTCGCGGACCTGGACATGGACATCGACGGGTTGTGGCGCGCGTTGCGTGCGCTGGCCGCTCTGAGCGAAGCGCGCAACTTCGAGCGCGAGTCCATGACGTCCTTGCGTGTCTTGAGCGAGGACTTGCAGCGTCGCGCGTGTGCCCAGGCGCTCGCCACGGGCCTCAGTCAGGAAGCCGATCCGTTGGTGCGCGCCGCGGCCTACGAGGCCAACTACCACGTCTTCGGCGAGCTGTTCCTGGCCGAAGCGATCATGACCTTGATCCCTCCCGGACAGATCACTCCGGTCCTTCCGCGCGGCCGGATCTTCGGCCTGTACACGCCTCTGCCCACGGACGAGTTGGTCTTCGTGCGCACGCTGGACCTGGCCCGCACGCACGGGTTGCCGATCCCGAACGACGCGCCCGAGCCGATGCGGATCGACGCGCGCATCCAGCTGATCGACGTGCTGGTGACGATCGCGCGTGAGCACCGCGTCTACGAGGATCGCCCGCGTACGGCCGCGATGCTCGCGTTGTCGGCCTACGTCGGCGAGGATCCTCCGATCCTGCGCATGGAGGAATGGGTGCGCTGGTGGCGCAACGTCCTGCCGTCCGAGATCGCTGCGTACGAGGCCCTCGTGGGGTCCTCGAAGCGCGGGGCTTCGGAGTCGCAGGAGCCGACGCCGTGAACGGGGCGGAGGCTTCGGAGGCCCTGCCCGAGGAATCGCCCCGAGCCAGCGCGGCCCCGCGTCCGATGTGGCGTCGGTGGCTCGGTCCGGTGGTCGCCCTGGCGCTGATGGCGCTGATCGCGACGACCGTGCAGCGCACGGACACGTTGACGGTGCGCTGGCAGGACACCGCGGACGCCGAGGTGTGGGAGGGACGCCTGGTCGGGAACTGGCAGTCCAGTCCGCTCGAGTTCGTCGTGCATCCGGATCCGACCCGCGCGATCGGTCCCGCGGCGGATCTGCGCCGGGACGGGGGACGCGTGCGCGTCGCGCGCGACCCTGAACCGGGCCTGCTCGTGCTCGAGGGCCCCAAGCCCGTCGTCACCGAAGCGCCCGTCTCGTTGACCTGGACCCCCGGAATTCCGCTCGTGTTCCGGTCGATGAGCGGCTGGGCCTTCCTGCGCGCCCTCGTGCTGATCGCCCTGGCCACGCTGGCCACCATCGCACGATGGTGGATCCTGTTGCGCGCGCTCAAACTGGGGACGCCGTTCTGGGAAGCGGGCCGCGTCATCGGCGTGACGTTGTTCTTCAACGTGCTGCTGCCCGGAATCTCGGGCGGGGATCTGGCACGTGCGGTCGTGGTCGTGCGCGGGCACCCGGAGCGCAAGGCCGACGCGCTGGTCAGCGTCGCGGCCGACCGCGTCCTCGGTCTGCTCGCCATGGTCACCGTCGCGGTGGGCGCCACCTGGTCGAGCTCGGTCTACACCCAGCTGCGGATCCCGGTGGGGCTGGCGTTCCTGGCGCTCGTGGGCGGGCTGTTCGTGGTCGTGAATCCATGGCTGCGCAAGCTCGTGCGCATCGAATCGCTGCTGGCTCGCTTGCCGCAAGGGCGACGCCTGGGCCGGCTCGACGCGGCGGTCCAGGTCCTGGCCCGGGCGCCCGGCGCGGTGTTCCTCGCGTTCCTCCTGTCCCTGGCCAACCACGGCATCCAGGTGGCGGCGATCTCGCACCTGGCGATGGCGCTGGGGGACACGGATCTGAGTTTCCTGTCCCATCTGTGCGTGGCGACCGTGGCGAACACGTTGTCCGCCGTGCCCATTTCGCCGGGCGGCTTGGGCGTGGGGGAGGCCCTCTTCGGAACGCTGTTCCAGTGGGGCGGCGGCTCCTACACCCTGGGCGTGGCCACGAGCATCACGTTCCGGCTCGGCATGGTCATCGCGGGGCTGGTGGGTGGGTTGGTGCTCCTTTCGCCGCGAGGCCGAGCGATGGGCGCGGGATATCGCGCTTTGACGCGTGAATTGGACGATGGGCCCGATGACGGGCCCGAAGACATGCACAGCGACGGCCCGAAGGCTGGCGGCGAAGCTGGCACCGACGCGCCCAAGTCCTGAGGCGTCTCGATGCGAGCGACGCTCGGGGACCTCAGGTTTGATTCTTGGCGGGCACGCGGCTCCAATGCGGGGCCGCTGGCCCGAGGCCAGGACCTCCACGGTCCCCATTCGCGTGCCGCACCTCCGTTCGCCCGCCCATCGGCGAACGTCTCCCCACCCTGATTCTCCTCCTCGCAACGGCTCCCCCCATGTCCCTGCTCTGCATCGGAACCCTCGCTTACGACACGATCGAGACCCCTACCGATCGTCGGGAACGATCCCTCGGAGGGTCGGCCACCTACTTCTGCGTCGCGTCGGCGTCCTTCGCCAAGCCGCGCCTGGTCGGCGTCGTGGGCACCGATTTCGCGGACGAGGACCGCCAGCTGTTGATCGACAAGCAGGTCGATGTCGAGGGTCTCGAGGTCGCGGAGGGCGAGACCTTCACCTGGGGCGGTCGCTACGAGGCCGACTGGAACACGCGCCACACGCTGTTCACCAACCTGAACGTGTTTGAGCACTTCGACCCCAAAGTGCCGGATTCGTACAAGGATTCGCGCTTCGTGTTCCTGGCCAACGCGCACCCCGCGATCCAGTTGAAGGCCCTGCTGCAGGTCGAGAAGCCCGAGTTCGTCGTCGCGGACACCATGAACCTGTGGATCGACATCGCCCTCGACGACTTGAAGGCGCTGCTCCAGAACATCGACGGCCTGATCCTGAACGACGAAGAGGCGCGCATGCTCACCGGGGAGGCCAACCTGATCCTCGCCGCCAAGGCCGTGCTGACGATGGGGCCCAAGTACGTGATCCTGAAGAAGGGCGAGCACGGCGCGTTCCTGATGAGCGAGAACGTGCACTTCTCCCTGCCCGCCTTCCCGGTCACCCAGGTCGTGGACCCGACGGGCGCCGGGGACTCGTTCGCTGGCGGATTCATGGGCGAGATCGCCCGGGCCGGCAACATCGAGCCGGGCACCCTGCGCCGTGCGATGGTCGCCGGAACGGCCACCGCCAGCTTCTGCGTCCAGGGCTTCAGCCTCGAGGACATTGGCTCCCGCACCGACGCCCAGATCGAAGCGCGGATCCAGCAATTGCTCGAGATCGTCACCGTTTGAGTGCGGCCGGGGCCCGTTGTGGCCCAAGCGGTTGGAGCGCGGCCGGGTCGAGAACGCCCCGGGCAGATGGCATTGCGGCCGGGCCCAGAACGCCTCAAAGGTCTTGAGGCGGGGCCTTGCCGAAAGGGGCCGTGACGGTTCGAGCGCGACGGTTTGAGCCGGTCCTGGCCAAGAATCTCCCGGACGGATGGTGCTCGCTGGTGCCGAGATCGGCCCAGCGCATGGATTTTTCGACTTTCCAGCCCCGCACGGGACTCCGGCTTCGGACAGGTGCTCAGGAGATGGGGTTCGCCCCAGATCTTGGGTTGGACAGGAGAGTCGTCAGCCCAGAGGCAGTACCGAGGCACCCCCTCAGCTTCGGTACTGCCTCATCTCTTGTCCGGACGGTCCCGGAGGACCTCCGTTCGGAGGTTGGGTCGGAAACCCGAGGCGGCGGTTCCGGTCGATGTGCGCTAGCTTGGACGCATGGCTGATGTGCGCTTGTTCCTGGGCTTCCGTGTCCCGCTCGACCTGGCCGAGAACGTGCTCGATCAGCTGGGTGGCGTCCTGGAGGGAACGCGGGTCTATGCACCCGGCGATCTGCACGTGACGTTGGCGTTCCTGGGTGCTTGGTCCGGGGACCGGATCGCGGACCTGAAGGGCGCGGTGCAGGAGGAGTTGCGCGGTCTCCCCGCGCCGGATCTGCATTTGAACGGAACGGGCGCATTCCCCGATTCGAGCTCGGCGCGGGCACTTTGGGCGCGCGTCGAAGAAGCCGACGGTACTTACGGACGCCTCGAAGCCGTGGTCGAACGCTGTCGCCAGGCGGCGCGGTGCTTGGGTTGGCGCCCCAAGCGGGGAGAGGGCCGCGGACCCCTGCGGGCTCATGTCACGGTGGCGCGCTCGGGCGGACTTGCGGCGCCGTTGACGCCGGGCTTCGAGGTCGCCCAACCGCGTGGCGCTTGGATCGCCCAGGACGTGGCCCTGTTCGAGTCGACCCCGGACCATCCCGAGCAGCGCTACGTCGTCCACGCGACCTGGCCGCTCGTGGTTCGTCCCGGCTGAGACGTGATTTTCGGGTCTGGACGTGCCACCCTGAGCCTACTCAGGGGGTCTTCCGGGGGCCCGCCGCAGTTTCTGGAGGATCCCTGTCCAGCGGGGCTTGGATCGACCCGAACAAATCACTAATCTGATCCCTAACGAAAGAACGCCACGAAGGAAGCAGCCCCTCGATCACCATCGATCACCGGCCCTGGCCCCTCGCTGACCACTTCCGGCCAGCGGACACCGCACGCCAGGCGCAGCAGCCATGATTCACGCTGCTGCGACCGCCGCATCCCTGCATCGAGGGACCCCCAAGCCAACATGAGTACCAAGAAGCACACGACCAAGCACGAGGCCCCCAACCCCAACAAAGAGAAGGCGCTCACGGCCGCTCTTGGAGAGATCGAGAAGAGCTACGGCAAGGGCTCGATCATGCGCATGGGGGCGTCCAGCGACCTGATCAAGGAGATCGAGGGCATCTCGACCGGCTCGATCAACCTCGACATCGCCCTCGGCGGCAAGGGCCTGCCCAAGGGCCGCGTCGTCGAGATCTACGGCCCGGAGAGTTCGGGCAAGACGACCCTGACGCTCCAGGTGGCCGCGGCCGCCCAGAAGAAGGGCGGCATCTGCGCGTTCGTCGATGCCGAGCACGCTCTGGACCCCGGTTATGCCCGCAAGCTGGGTGTGCGGTTGGACGACCTCCTGGTCAGCCAGCCTGACAACGGCGAGCAGGCGCTCGAGATCGTCGAGACGTTGGTTCGCTCCAACGCGGTCGATGTCGTGATCGTCGACTCGGTGGCGGCCCTCGTGCCGCGGGCCGAGATCGAAGGCGAGATGGGCGACAGCTTCGTCGGCCTGCACGCGCGCCTGATGAGCCAGGGCATGCGCAAGCTGACGGGCGCGATCGCACGCTCGAACTGCCTCGTCATCTTCATCAACCAGATTCGCGAGAAGATCGGCGTGATGTTCGGCAGCCCCGAAACCACCACCGGTGGACGCGCGCTGAAGTTCTACTCGTCGGTGCGTCTGGACATCCGCCGGATCGGCCAACTCAAGGACGGGGACGTGGTCGTCGGCAACCGCACCAAGGTGACGGTGGTCAAGAACAAGGTCGCTCCGCCCTTCCGCAAGGTCGAGTTCGACATCCTCTACAACCGCGGCATCAGCAAGGAGGGCGAGCTGATCGACCTCGGGCAGCAGGCCGGCATCGTGCTGAAGTCGGGAACCTGGTTCTCGATGAAGCACCCGACCGACGGCGAGATTCGCCTCGGCCAGGGCATGGAGCGCACGCGCAAGTTCCTGATCGACAACCCCGACCTCGCCCAGACGATCGAGGATGTGATTCGCACGACTCTCGCACCGCCCCCCGAGGAAGAGATGCCGATGGCCAGTGGAACGGCATCTGGAGCCGCATCCGGAGCGGGTGGCGCAGCGACCTCCAAGACGGCCGAGGCTTCGGCGCCGCCCCCCGCGGCCAAGAGTCCGACCCGCGGACCGGCGAAGGCTGCGTCGAAGTCCACACCGGCGAAAGCCGCGGCCAGCGGTCCGGCGAGTTCCAGTTCCTCAGGCTCCAGTTCGGGTTCGTCGAAGCCCGAGCCGACCAAGGCGTGAGCGCGCGTCGATCTCCAGCTCCGAGCTACTGAGGTTCATCCACTGGGTCTCACCGACTGAGATTCACCCACTGAGATGGCTCCACTGGGTCGATCTTGGGGCTGCAAGGGGCGAACGACCAACACACGGACGCTCCAGGTTTCGACCTGGGGCGCCCGTCCCTTGAACGGGGACGTTGATCACGGATGGATCGCGCACCCTTCGAATCACAGGTCCCGAGCAGGTCCGATGACGATGGGCCCCACCCGTTCCCCGCGCCATGCCGTGAACCTGCGCAAAGGGCGCGGCGAGGTCCGTCGGACGACCGTTCGGACAGTAGGATGTCCGCTCGAATCACGAGCCCATTCCTTCGATGTCTCACCAAGCTCCGTCCTCCTCGAGCTCGTCCAGCACGGACGTCTCGGCCGCCGCGACCCGCCAAGCCTTCCTGGACTTCTTCCAGAGCAAGGACCACAAGATCGTGCCCTCCGCGCCCTGCTTTCCCCAGGACGACCCCACGCTGCTGTTCACCAACGCGGGGATGAACCAGTTCAAGGACGTGTTCCTGGGCACCGGTTCGCGCGACTACAAGCGCGCCACGGACACCCAGAAGTGCATCCGCGTGCAGGGCAAGCACAACGACCTGGAAGAGGTCGGCGTCGACACGTACCACCACACGTTCTTCGAGATGCTCGGGAACTGGTCGTTCGGCGACTTCTTCAAGAAGGAGGCGATCGCCTGGGCCTGGGAGCTCTTGACCGAGGTCTGGAAGCTGCCCAAGGAGCGCCTCTGGGTCACCGTGTTCTCGGGCGACGAGAAGGACGGCCTCGCGGCGGACGAAGAGGCCGAGAACCTCTGGAAGAACCTGACCGACATCGATCCCAGCCACATCCTGCGCTTCGACCGCCGGGACAACTTCTGGGAGATGGGGGAGACCGGTCCGTGCGGGCCGTGCTCCGAGATCCACATCGATCGCGGTGGTCCGGGAAGCGATCCCAAGGACGGCGCGGATCCGGACATCGGGGTCAACGCCGGCAACGAACGCTTCATCGAGCTGTGGAACCTCGTGTTCATGCAGTTCAACCGCCTGGACGACGGTTCGCTCGTGCCGCTCCCCGCGCCGTGCGTCGATACGGGCATGGGCTTCGAGCGCGTGCTCGCCGTGCTGCAGGGCAAGCTGTCGAACTACGACACGGACCTCTTCCAGCCGATCTTCCGTGCCCTCGAGTCCCGCACGGGCCTGAAGTACGAGGCCGGCAACGAGGACGTGGACATCGCGTTCCGCGTCTGCGCCGACCACGTGCGCGCGGTGTGTTCCGCGCTGGCGGACGGCGCGTTGCCGTCCAACGAAGGTCGCGGCTACGTCATCCGCCGGCTGATCCGACGCGCCAGCCGCTACGGGCTGCAGACGCTCGGCATGAAAGAGCCGTTCCTGGTCGATATCGTGCCCGCGGTGGTCGAGATCCTGGGCGGCGCGTTCCCCGAGATGGCCACGCGCATCGACCACGTTCAGCTCGTGATGCGCAGCGAGGAGGAGTCGTTCCGCAAGACCCTCGAGCGCGGACTCGTGCAGTTCGAGAAGCTGGCGGTCGGCCTGAAGTCGGGCGCCACGCTTCCCGGCGATTCGGCCTATGAGCTGTACGCGACGTACGGCTTCCCCCAGGACCTGGTCGAGTTGATGTGCCGCGAGCGCGGCATCCAGCTCGACAACGACGGCTGGGAGACGGCGCGCAAGGCGCACAGCGAGATCAGCAAGTCGGACGGGAAGTTCAAGCAGTTGCTGTCCGCGGAGCAACTCTCCGGCCTGTCGTCGACGCGTTCCGACTACTACGGCAAGCCGGGCGAGAGCCTGGAGACCCAGGTCGTGCGCTTGTTCCCTGACGACGGTCGCGGCGAGCGATTGGTGCTCCAAGCCTCGCCCTTCTATCCGGAGGGTGGAGGTCAGATCGGTGACAGCGGGTCGATCTCGACCGCTGATGGCCTCTTCGAGTTCGAGGTCCTTGAGACCCAGCGTTCGGGCGACATCATCGTTCACCTCGGCAAGTCCAGCGGGAGTGCCCCGGAAGGCGCCCAGGTCACCGCGACCATCGACATGGACGCCCGCGCCGCGACGATGGCGAACCA
Organism: Planctomycetota bacterium; assembly: GCA_029259575.1. Lineage (GTDB taxonomy): Bacteria > Planctomycetota > UBA1135 > UBA1135 > JAJDEX01. The sequence goes on from JAJDEX010000219.1 coordinate 12,589, forward strand.
CACCGCCACGCACCTCCTGCACAAGGCGTTGCGCGAGGTGTTGGGCGACCACGTCACGCAACAGGGGTCCTACGTGGGCCCCGAACGCCTGCGCTTCGACTTCAGCCAGCCCAAGGGCCTCACCCCCGAGCAACTCGCCGACGTCGAGTCGCGCGTATCCGAAGCGATCCTTCGCAACGCACCCGTCAAGACCTCCGAGGAGAGCTTCGACGATGCCTGCGCCCGCGGCGTCACGGCCCTGTTTGGCGAGAAGTACGGCGACACGGTGCGCGTCGTCGACGTCGACGGGTGGTCGATGGAGCTGTGCGGCGGCACGCACGTGAACGCGTCCGGCGACATCGGTCCGTTCGTCATCCTGTCCGAGCGCGCGATTCAGGCCGGAGTGCGACGCATCGAGGCGATCACGCATCGCACGGCGCTGACGTATCTGCGCGAACGGCGCGACCTGTTGAACCAGGTCGCCGGCGCGCTGAAGGCCCAGGCCGACGAGATCCCCGAACGCGTCGTCGCGCTGCAACAGCAGGTCAAGGAGGCCAAGAAGAAGGCCAAGGCCGCCAGCGCGGGGGATGCCGCAGCTTCCGTCGGATCGGTCAAGGCCGCGCTCGTCGAGCTGGGCGGCGTCCAGACCGCGGTGCTCGACCTGCCGGACCACGATGCCAATGCCCTGCGCGATTTGGCGGGAGGCGTGAAGAGCCTCGCGCCGGACCTGGTCGTCGTCCTGACGGGGCGCGACGGGGGCAAGGTGCCGTTCCTGTGTCTCTGCGCCGGCGCGGCCCAGGAGAAAGGCCTGAAGGCCGGGAACCTGGCCAAACGCATGGCCGGCCACCTGGGTGGGGGCGGCGGAGGTCGCCCCGACGTGGCGCAGGGGCAGGGGCAGAACCCCGCCGCCGTGGAGGCGGCCCTTGCGGATGCCAGGGCCTACTTGGTGGAGACGCTGGGCTGATCGGCTTGGCCTGAAGCTTGGATCCGGTCGAGCCGAAGGGGCCGAATCACGGCCTGGATTCCTCCGAAGGGCGGCTCCCATGCGTTGACACCCCCCTCGGCCCTATCTATCCTCCGCGATTCGATCATGGCTGACGGGGTTGTCCCGGAGGCCCGAACCTCACCTGGCGGGACACCGCCACCCTCCTGGATTCCTGTCCGATGGCACATCCCAAGCGCCGCATTTCCAAGTCCCGCAAAGGGATGAAGCGATCCCACCTCGCCGTGTCTCCCGTCGCGGTCCAGCGTGACCCCCGCACCGGTGGTCTGACGCGTCCGCACCGAGTCAACGAGAAGGAATCGACCCACTACGGCTTCGAGAAAGGCGGTCAGGGCGGTTCCGAGGTGTTCGAGCGCGAGGACATCTGACCGGGAGTCTCGAGGCGCTCCTCCCAAGGACGTCCGAGGCCAACGTTCACCCGGGGTCTTGCGCGTGCAAGGCCCCGAACTCCGTCAGTTGGGCGCACGGACCCGCACGGGTTGCGACCGCCCGTACCCTAGGACACCTATGAGCTCCAAACGCATCGCTCTCGACGTGATGGGTGGGGACAACGCGCCGGGCGCGATCCTCGATGGCGCCTTGGCCGCATGCGATCCGGCCTCCGAGAATCCGCTGACCCCCAGCCGGATCCTGCTCGTCGGTGATGAGGCCGTGCTGCGGCCCGCCCTGGCGGAGCGCAACGCACCGGAGGGTTTCGAGATCCTCCACGCGCCGTCCGTCATCGGCATGGACGAGAAGCCGGCCGTCGCGTTGCGCTCCAAGCGCGATGCTTCGATTCCGGTCGCCACCGGCGCGGTCAAGCAGGGTCTGGCGGGCGCGCTCGTCGGCATGGGCAACACCGGCGCGATGGTGGGCTGTGCCACGGTCGTCCTGGGCACCCTGCCCGGCGTCCGCCGTCCCGGGATCGCGGTGACGCTGCGGCTGTCGGACACCCCGCTCACCTTGCTCGACATGGGGGCCAACATCGCCCCGCACGCCGGCGATCTGATGCAGTACGGGGTCATGGGCGCCACGCTCCAGCGGGACTGCATGGGCGTCGAGAACCCGCGCGTGGGCTTGCTCAACATTGGCGAGGAGAAGGCCAAGGGCACGGACCTGCTCAAGCAGGCCGGCGAGCTCCTGGAGTCCACCGACCTGCCGTTCGTCGGCAACGTCGAAGGCGGGGACCTGTTCACCGGGGCCGTCGACGTGGTGGTTACGGACGGATTCACTGGCAACGTCGTCCTGAAGCTGCTCGAGGGCTTCGCCGGCTTCATGCTGGGCCAGGTCATGCGCGAACTGGCCGGTCACGGGGCCGATTGGGCGCCGACCGCTCTCGCCAAGCTGAAGAAGAACATCGACTACGCCGAGTACGGGGGCGCCTTGCTCCTCGGGGTCGACGGCGTCGTGATCATCGGCCACGGCCGTTCCGACGCCACGGCGGTGGCCAATGCCCTGCGCGTGGCCGCCACGGCACTGGATGTCGGCGTCAATCGCCACATCGTCACGGGGCTCGCGAACGTCCCCGCCACCGACAGCGCGGCTGGCTGAGCCCGATCGCGCCGCAGGTTGCGTCAGGTGGGGGACCTTCCGACCCGTTCGCGCTCCCCAGCGACGGAATTTGCAGCCGGATCCGTGTCTTGCGCAGGCCTGCCCTGGATCGGCGTGCCGGTCGGCGGCTAAACTGCGCCACCGCTAGGCGTGGGGCTCCCCGACCGAGCCGCACGAGTGCCCGCAGGGATCTGCCGGCGCGCCACCCCAACCCTGTCCCTCGACCTGCCCATGACGAATATCCAGCGTGTCGGCATCGCCGGCACCGGCATGTGTGTGCCGGACAGGGTGATGTCCAACGACGACTTCGCCAAGATCGTCGACACCAACGACGAGTGGATCACCCAGCGCACGGGGATCAAGGAGCGCCGCTGGCTCTCCGATGGCGAGAACGGATCGGACCTCGCGGTGAAGGCGGCCCAGGACGCCATGGCCCGGGCCGGGGTCACGGCCGACCAGATCGACGTCATCGTTCTCGGGACGATCAGCGCGGACATGCGCTTCCCTGCGAACGCCTGTTTGGTCCAGGAACGTCTGGGGGCCAAGAAGGCCGCCGCGTTCGATGTCAGCGCCGCGTGTACCGGCTTCCTGACGGCCCTCCACACGGCCGAGGCGTTCGTCGCCTGCCGGCGCGCCAAGGTCGTGTTGGCCATCGGCGTCGAGGCCCTGTCGCGCATGGTCGACATGACCGACCGGGGCTCCTGCATCATCTTCGGCGATGGGGCGGGTGCGGCGATCGTGCGCGCCTGGGACGAATGCGAGCAGGGCGAGATCCTCAAGACCAAGCTCGGTGCGGACGGCGGTGGCTGCGACCTGATCGCCGGACCCATGGGCGGCACGGCGAACTGGCACACCTCCCCGACCTACGTCGCCGAGGACGATTTCATCCATCTGAAGGGGCGCGAGGTCTACCGCTTCGCCGTCACCAAGATGGTCAAGATGATCAAGTGGGCCATCGAAGGGCACGACCCCGACGACGTCTGCCTGCTCGTTCCGCACCAGGTCAACATGCGGATCATCGAGGCCAGTCTCGACCGCCTGGACTGGTCCATCGACCGTTGCATGCTCAACATCGAGCGCTACGGCAACACGTCGGCCGCCAGCGTTCCGATCGCTCTCCATGAAGCCGTCGAAGCCGGACGCATGCAGAAGGGCAAGTTGGTCGTCCTGGTCGCGTTCGGCGCCGGCCTCACCTGGGGCGCCACCCTTCTGCGTTGGTAGCGGAGACTCTCCCCATGACAACAGGCATTTTGTTCCCGGGCCAAGGCGCCCAGTTCGAAGGCATGGGCCAGGATTGGGCCGAGGCCTTCCCCGAAGCGCGGGAGACGTTCGAGGCCGCGGACGCGACCCTTGGCTTCTCGCTGTCCGAAGCCTGCTGGTCCAGCGGCGACGAGGTGAACCGTACCGACATCGCCCAACCGGCCATCTTCACGACCAGCGTCGCGATACTCCGGGCCTTGAAGGGCCAAGGGATCGAGTTCCAGGACGCGGCCCTCACCGCAGGACTGTCACTGGGTGAGTACACGGCGCTCTGGTTCGCGGGCGTGCTGAGCTTCGAGGACGGCGTGCGCCTCGTCCGCCTGCGTGGCGAGGCCATGCAGGCCGCCAGCGAAGCCTGCCCCAGCGGCATGGTCAGCCTCATGGGAGCGACGCCCGAATCGGCCGCTGCCCTGGCCCAGGCCGGTGCGGCGCACGGAATCTGCCAGGTCGCCAACCTCCTCTCCCCCGCCCAGATCGTGATCTCGGGCGAGCATGCCGCCCTGAAGGCTGCGGAAGCGGTCGCCAAGGACCATGGGATCCGGCGCACCCGGCCCCTGACCGTGGCCGGCGGCTTCCACTCGGAATGCATGCGGCCGGCCGCGGACAAACTGGCCGCAGCGCTCGAGTCCGTCACCCTTGGCGAGCCCCAGATCCCCGTGATCTCCAACGTCACGGCCGAGCCGGTCACCGGTCCGGACCAGGTCCGCGAACTGCTGGCCCTCCAGGTCTGCGCCCCCGTGCTCTGGGAGCGCTCGATGCGCGCTGCGCTGGGTGGCGGCACGACCGATTTCGTCGAGCCGGGCCCCGGGACGACCCTGGGCGGCATCATGAAGAAGATCGACGAGCAAGCTTCCGTCCGATCCGTGGCTCGACCTGCGGACCTGGACGCCTTCCGCGGCTAAGATATCGCCCACCACCAGGCCCCCGCGGGGACCTGGCCTGCCCCAGCATTCCTTGACCGAATCCCAACGTCCCCTCGAAGGCCAGGTGGCCATCGTCACCGGCGCGAGCCGTGGCATCGGCCGCGCGATCGCGGAGACCCTGGCCGCCAACGGCGCCCGTGTCGCCTGCATCGCCTCCCGGGTCGAGAACGCCGAGGCTGCGGCCAGCGCCTGTGCCGCCCTCACGGACGGGGCGCGTCCTTTCGGCGTCGATGTGGCGGACACCGCAGCCGTCAAGGAGCTCGTGGCCGAGATCGTCAAGGACATGGGCGGTTTGAACCTGCTCGTGAACAACGCCGGCATCACCAAGGACCAGATCCTGATGCGCATGCAGGAGGACGACTTCGACCGCGTGATCGACGTGAACCTCAAGGGCACCTGGAACTTCGTCCAAGCCGCCACGCGGACGTTGATGAAGTCCAGCGGGCGCATCGTCAACATCTCCAGCGTCGTCGGCGTCACGGGCAACGCCGGCCAGGTCAACTACGCCGCCAGCAAGGCGGGTGTGATCGGCTTGACCAAGTCGGTCGCCAAGGAACTCGCCGGGCGCGGCGTGACCTGCAACGCGATCGCCCCGGGCTTCATCGAGACGGACATGACCGCCGCGATCGAGGACAAGGCCCGCGAAGAGCTGATGGCCGCCATTCCGCTCAAGCGCATTGGCGCGGCGACCGAGATCGCCGCCGCCGTAGAATTCCTCGTCGGCCCAGCCGGCGGGTACATCACTGGACAGACCCTGGTCATCGATGGGGGGCTGAGCCTGTAGGGCCATCCCAGGCCGGTTCGAGAGCAATCTCGTGACGGCTACCGGTTGCCCCTAGCCCGCTCCCCTCGTCCCAGGCATCCTGTCTTCTCCCACCCAGACACCCCCCCAAATTTCGGAGACCCCTTCGTGAGCGACACAGCTACCGTTGAAAGCCGCGTGATCAAGATCGTTTGTGACCAGATGGGCACCACGCCCGACAAAGTCACCCGCGAGACTTCGTTCATCAACGACCTCGGCGCCGACTCCCTGGACACCGTGGAACTCGTCATGGAGTTCGAGGACGAGTTCGAGATCAACATCCCGGACGAGGACGCCGAGAAGATCCAGACGATCGGCGCGGCAACGGACTACATCTCGGAGAAGCTCTAGGGCACCCGTCCGCGGCGCTCGCTGCCGTGCCCCTCGTTCGAGGGGCGCGTGTCACGCGAGTCCGCCCGCAGGCGATTGTCTCGGTGCTGGGCCACGGCCCGCACCGGCCTCGTCCGGTTCGAGGCTCCTTCGGGGCCTCGGACTCCTGCGGAAACCCATTCCGTCCCGGATCGGGGCGAGGGATCTCATGCGACGAGTCGTCATCACCGGCCTCGGTACCGTCAACGCTCTCGGCAACAGTGTCGAGGCGTCCTTCCCGCGCATGATGGCGGGGGAGAGCGGTGCGGCCAACATCACCCGTTTCGATACGTCCGACCTCGCCGTGAAGTTCGCGGCTTGCGTGAATTGGAATCCCGAGGAGCACGGCTTCATCGGGGCCGACCTGCGCAAGCTCGATCCGTTCACGATGTGGGCCCTGATGGCCTCCGACGAGGCCCTGCGTGATGCTGGCCTCGAGGGGCTGTCCGAGTTGCCCGAGGAAGAGCGCTACAAGTTCGGCTCGATCATCGCGACCGGCATCGGCGGCATCACCGGCATCCTCGAGCAGCACGACGTGCTCAAGGAGCGGGGAGCGCGGCGCGTCAGCCCGCACTTCATCCCGCGGATCATGGCGAACGCCGTCAGCGGCCAGGTGGCGATCCGTCACGGCTTGCTCGGCACCGCGTTCACCACGTCCAGCGCCTGCGCCTCGGCCGGCCACGCCATCGGCATGGCCTGGCGTGCGATCCAGTGGGACGACTGCGATGTCGTCGTCACCGGCGGATCGGAATCGGCCATCACTCCCCTGTCCCTCGCGGGATTCGCCTCGGCCAAGGCCCTGTCGACCCGCAACGACGATCCTCAGGCGGCCAGCCGGCCGTTCGACAAGGACCGTGACGGATTCGTCATGGGGGAAGGTTGCGGTTTGCTCGTCTTCGAGGAGTACGAACGCGCGAAGGCGCGCGGTGCGCGGATCTACGCCGAGGTCAAGGGCTACGGCTCGACCGACGACGCCTTCCACATCACCGCTCCCAAGGAAGACGGCCAGGGGCCTGCGCGCGCCTTCAAGGAGGCCCTGCGTCACGCCAAGCTGAATCCCGAGGACGTGGACTACGTCAACGCCCACGGCACCAGCACCGCCTACAACGACTCCATCGAGACGACGGCCACGCACCTCGTCTTCGGCGACCATGCGAAGAAGTTGGCCGTGAACTCGACCAAGTCGATGATCGGTCACTTGCTCGGTGCCGCGACCGGCATCGAACTGGTCGTCACGGCGCTCGCCGTTCACACGGGCAAGCTGCACCCTACGATCAACTACACCACTCCGGACCCGGCTTGCGATCTCGACTACGTGCCCAACGAGGCGCGCGACAAGCCGGTGCGCAATGCCCTCTGCAACTCACTGGGGTTCGGCGGGCACAACGTGAGCGTGGTCATCGGCAAGCCCGACTGAGAACGCGCGACGGTGTTCGCCGTTCTGGATCCCTCGATCGCACCCCTGCGAACGAGAGCGTAGGACCGTGTCCACCGCGGCGGATCGACGGCCCTGGCTCTGCGCGAGACATGCTCGAAGCGCGACTCGGACGGCTTGCGCGAGTCTGCTATCATCGAACCATCGGGGGCCAGGTCGGCCCCTTCCACCGAAAACCTCAACGGACCCAAATACGTGCAACAGAAGTTCCGGGACCTGCTCCACCAATACAAAGTCGAAGTCTTCCACAACGAACACGACTCCAAGAGCGCCGCTCAGATCTCCGCTGAGTGCATGCATCAGACGGAAGAGATCCTCGAGGAGAAGTTCCAGTACCACTTCCATCGCCTGCCCGACGCCAACCGCGCTGAGATCATCAACATGATCAACAACTACGTGCGCGAAGCTGTTCTGCCGCCGGTCGTCGAGAAGTTGGTCCTGAAGCAAGTCGTCCTCGAGAAGCGGATCGAAGCGTTGGTGCACCTCGTCGAGAAGAGCTTCGAGGCTCTTTCGGGCGAAGCCGCCGCAAGCTGAGCCTGTCGGCTCCAGTAAGTGAGACCGAGCATGCGTGGGCTTCACGTCGGCGCAGGCATCGTTCAGTACCGGGAGGACCTCCAGACTCCCCCGGCCGCACCCGGTGAATGCCGGGTGCGTGTCGTTCAGGCCGGCGTGTGCGCCACGGATTTGGCGCTCGTCCGCGGGTACATGGGCTTCGAAGGTGTTCCGGGTCACGAGTTCGTGGGCCGCGCGGTCGACGGTCCCCTGGCGGGACGCCGCGTGGTCGGCGAGATCAATGCGGCTTGCGGCACCTGCGTGGACTGCCGAACAAGTCGGGGCCGTCATTGCACCGCGCGAACGGTGCTTGGGATCCTGGGGCGCAGCGGAGCGTTCGCCGAGGAACTCGTCCTGCCGACGTCGAACCTGTTGCCCGTGCCGGACGGCGTCTCCGATGCCGCTGCGACGTTCGTCGAGCCGCTCGCGGCCGCCAGGCACATTCTGGACCAGGTCGACGTCCGTCCCGGCATGCGGGCCTTGGTGGTCGGAGACGGGCGACTGGGGCTCCTGTGCGGTGCTTCGCTGCAGCTCGCGGGCGCCGACGTTCACTTCGCTGGCCGGCACCCCGACCGTGTGGACCGCCTGGGTCTGCCGATGGCGTGGTTGGACGCGCCGGCGCCGAAGTCCTTCGACCTGGTGGTGGAGGCCAGCGGTCGTCCCGAGACCTTCGAACTGGCCCTGGCCAGCGTTCGGCCCCTCGGGACCCTCGTCCTGAAGACGACCACCGAACGGGCGGCGCCGCTCGATCTGACTCCCCTGGTGGTGGACGAGATCACCCTGGTGGGCTCGCGCTGCGGACCCTTCGCGCCCGCCCTCGCCTGGCTCGCGGAAGGCCGCATCCCGGTCGAGAACCTGGTGGACGCGCGCTTCCCGCTCCAAGAGGGGGCCGCGGCACTGGACCGGGCAGGGCGTCGTGGGACGTTGAAGGTCTTGCTCGAGGTGGACGGGTCGTGATCGACGGGCGTCCTCTGCGTACACTCGAACGCACCGAGGGGACTTATGACGATCGATACCACCACGTTGCGGGATAGGGCCGAGGCCGAGGGGCAGGCGCACCTCTTCCAGTTCTGGGACGGCCTGGACGCCGGCTCGCGTGAGCGTTTGCTCGTCCAGGTCGCCGACCTGGACTGGGGGACCATCCGGCACCTGAAAGGCCTGCTGGACAACGCCAGCGATGCGCATGCCGCTCCTGCGTTCGAACCTCCGGAGCTGTTTCCGCTGCAGCCCAAGGGCGAGTTCGAAGAGCGCGCGAGGCAGGCGATCTTGATCGGCCAAGAACGCTTGAGCGCAGGCCTGGTCGGGTACGTCCTCGTCGCGGGTGGCCAGGGTTCCAGGTTGGGTTTCGATGGTCCCAAGGGTGCCTTTCCGGTCGGCCCCGTCACGCGCATCTCCCTGTTCGCTTGGCACGCCGCGCGCCTCAAGGCAGCACACGCACGCAGCGGTGCTCCCATTCGTTGGTACGTCATGACCTCGGCGACCAACGACGCTGCGACCCGGCAGCTGTTCCTCGAGAACGGCAACTTCGGTCTGCCCGCCGATGCCGTCACCTTCTTCCAACAGGCGATGCTCCCGGCGTTGGACCTGGAGGGACGGATCATTCTGGCGGCACCCGATCAGTTGTTCCTGGCGCCCAACGGTCACGGTGGAACGTTGGCTGCCATGCGTGAATCCGGATGCCTGGCGGACGCAGCCGAACGCGGGATCGAAACGCTCAGCTACTTCCAGGTCGACAACCCGATGGCGCGCATGGCGGACCCCCTGTTCCTCGGTCTGCACGCCGCAGCCGGCGCCGAGATGTCGAGCAAGGTCGTGGCCAAGGTCGATGCCGGCGAGAAGGTCGGCGTGCTCGGTCGCGCCGACGGCGTGCTCGGCTGCATCGAGTACTCGGACCTGCCCGAGGCGCTGCGGGAAGCGCGCGATGATGCCGGCGACCTCGTGTTCCGTGCCGGCAACATCGCCATGCATGCGATCGAGCGTGACTTCGTCGAGCGCCTCACCGGCGACGGCCCGTTGCAGCTTCCCTGGCACCTGGCGCGCAAGAGCATGGACGCGGTGCTGCCGGATGGCTCGCGCGCCAAGGTCGACGGCGTGAAGTTCGAGACCTTCGTGTTCGATGCGCTCGCGCGAACGTCCGCGAGCATCACCTTGGAGGTCGATCGTGCGAGCGAGTTCTCTCCGGTGAAGAACGCCGAAGGCCCGGATTCGCCGGCGACCTGCAAGCGCGACATGACGGACATGTTCCGTGGATGGCTGGCGGAGCACGGCCAGTCGGCAGCCCCGATGGACGCGGGCGGTGACCCGAACCTGGAGATCGATCCGACGTT
>JAJDEX010000220.1 GCA_029259575.1 Planctomycetota bacterium
CCACCAATGCCTTCTTGCACTCCATCATGCCGGCGCCGGATTTCTCACGGAGCTCGCGAACCAGGGATGCTGTGATTTCAGCCATCACGTCCTCTTTTCGTTCTCGTTCGTAGGGTTCGTGTCCACGTCATCGAATTAGATGACGCGGGGAAGTCCAAGAGGCTACCGGTCGAACGCAACGGTCCGACCCGGTGGGCCTCTCAGGTCGATCAGGTTCAGGCGCTCGGCGCGTCGCCCTTGGTGGCTTCCGCCGGAGCGGGAGCCGGAGCGGGAGCCGGAGCCGGAGCGGGAGCCGGGGTCGTTTCCGCAGCAGGAGCGGGAGCAGCTTCAGCGGCCGGGGCCGCGTCGGCAGCGGCGTCCGCCGCGTCGTCGGCCTTGGCACCGTCCGCCTTGCGCTCGGGCAGCTTGCGCGCCGGGCGGCTCGGACGGGGCTCGTCACCGCTGGCGGCCGGAGCCTCGTCGCTCTTCTCGGCGACACCCATGGTCTGCATGCGGTCGGTGTGCAAGTGCGCGCCTTCCTCGACGGAAGCCACGAGCTGCTCGACGAGGAGACGCACCGACTTGAGCGCGTCGTCGTTGCCAGGGATGACGATGTCGACGTCCGACGGGTCGCAGTCCGTGTCCAGGATGCCGATCACGACGATGCCCATCTTGCGGGCCTCGCGGATGGCGTTGCCCTCGCGGGAGGGGTCGACCACGACCATGGCGCCGGGCATGCCGTTCATCTCACGGATGCCGCCCAGGTTGCGGGTGATCTTGCGCAGCTCGCGGTTGATCTTCGCGAGCTCCTTCTTGTTGAGCTTCTGCTCCTCGGCGACCTTCTCGTCGATGGCCTCGAGTTGCTCGAGACGCTTCAGGCGCGAGCGGATGACCGAGAAGTTGGTCAGCGTGCCGCCGATCCAACGCTCGGTGACGATCGGCATGCCCGTGCGCTCGCCGGCCTCTTCGATCACGCCTTTGACCTGGCGCTTGGTGCCGACCCAGAGGATCGACTGGCCCTCGGACGCGATGCGCAGGAGCAGGTTCTGGCCTCGGATCAGACCGCGCATGGTCTCGCGCAGGTCGATCACGTGGACCTGGTTGCGGCGCCCGTGGATGTACGGGGCCATGCGCGGGTTCCAGCGGGCGGCACGGCAGCCGAAGTGGACGCCGGCCTCGATGAGGGCTTGTACGGTGAGCTTTTCCATGATCAGGGCGATGCTAGTTGGGTCTGGACTGCGGTCCCGGTGACGTCCGGTGGACATCGGTGATGCCGTGTCGACATCGGGGAAGGGAATGAAGTTGAGTTGGAGCCGCAGTTCGCTCTGCGCGGACCTCGCCAGGGTCGCCGGACACCCACTTGTCCTTCGAAGTCGAAGCTCCGAAGAACGCGCCCTTCTTTGCCGGGTCCGAAGCGCTCTAGAAACGCGTGTCGAATGGGGTTCGACGAGGACCGTCCGAGGAAGGGCACGGGTGCGCGGCCCGTTGGCCTGCGCAGATTGAGCCGAAGAGTGTAGAGGCGGCCCGCTGGTTCGTCCACGTTCGGCGGACAGTTCGCGCGGGAATCCACGGGTTTTCTTCGCGGCTGCTGCCTGGCGATCCCGCTCTAGCCGGGTCTGGGCAGGTCGGGCCAGGGCCCCGCTCGACCTCGAATCGAGGCGTTTCGCGACTCCGGTCGAGACATCCACCGGTTCGCGGGGAAGCCACCGGAGGACACACGGGTTCCAGAGGCTATCCTCGATCCACACCTTTCGGTCCGGAGCGGTCCCGACCACACCGACCTCCGAAGGGAGAATCGCCCGGAATGACGGCCCGATCGGACCGCATCCTGCGGAGTCACGATCGACGCCCCCCCATGACCACCACCCCCATCCTGCTCGTCTGCGATCACCGCGGCGAGGGCCTGCGCGAGGCCTTGCTGCCCCTGGCGAGCGTGGGATTCCGGCTGGAGACGTGCGGGACGCTCGGGGAGACGCGGGCCGCGCTGGAACGCATGACGCCGGACCTGGTCGTGATCGATCCGCTGGCGCGCGGCGGAGCCCTCGAACTCGAGCAGTTGCGCGAGGCCCGCGAGGGCTCCGGCATCCCGATCCTGCTGATCGCGGCTCCGCTGGATCCGCTGCCGACCCTGGCCGCGACGCGGGACGTGACCGATACACCCTGCGATGTGGTGCGCCGGGACGCTCCCTTCGAGGAGTTCCTGCTACGCATCGACCGGCTGCGTTCCGAGGCGCGTCGGCTCGAGGAGCTCGAGCACATGCGCTTCCGCGCCGTCCACGACGACCGCACGCAACTGCTCCGCCCGACCCCGTTCGAGGACCGGTTGCGCGAGCACTTCTCGGCCGCTCAACGTCACCGGCTCGAGCTCGCGCTGGTGCTGATCGACCTGGACCGATTCGGGATGGTCAACAAGGACCACGATCACACCGTCGGCGACGCCGTCATCGGCGAGGTCGGCCGCGTCGTGCGCGACTTCCTGCGTGCGGAGGACGTCGGTGGTCGGCTCGGCGGCGACGAGTTCGGGCTGATCCTGCCCTACACCCAGCGCATCGACGCCGCGCGCGTCGTCGGTCGTATTCGCGATCAGATCGCGGCCCTCAGCGGTCCGCGTGGAACGGGCGAGGTGCGCGTCACCGCGTCGATCGGGTTCGAGACCTACGACGGCACCGACATGGACTCGGTCGAGGTCCTGCGGCGCCGCGCGGAGCTCGCATTGCGACGCGCCAAGGAGCGCGGCGGAGACCAGGGCCTGTACTACCGCAGCCTGGCCGAAGCGTCGGGCGCGGAAGAGACCGGGACCTGAGCCTGAATCCCTCACGGGCCGTTCGAGCCCGAATTCGGCCTCGAATCGTGTATTTCTAGGCCTTGACCAGAATCGGTCGCAGCCAGGCCGCGCGGTCCAGGACCCAGTCGTCGACGGGATCGACCTCGAGGATCAGCTGGGTCGCATCGCCCAACTCGATGGCTTCGGGGAACAGCACCGGCTCGCCCGGTCGGACGATCGGGGACTCCCACTTCAGCTCGCCTCCGACGTGGATGCGGAAGCGCACGGTGCCGCCGCGGCGCGCCTCGCCGGCGACGCGGTCGTCGACACCACACGCGACGCGCAGTTGCGACCAATGGCCTTTCTCCAGGGTCCACGTCACGCGGCTGGGCGAGTGTACGCCGATGCCGCGATTCCAGGTGCGGCCGCCGACGCGCAGAGGTCCTCCGTCGACCGCCGCGTCCATGCGCGGAGGCCAGGCGAGTCCGAGCGGTTCGGTGCCGGGCGGGTCGAACGGGTTGAGCGGTCCGAGGTCGCTCGGGACCAGCGTCGACAGGAAGGCGAAGCGTCCGTCGTCGACGGCGATCTCCTCGATCTCGGCGGGGTTCAAGGTGCGCGAGGACCCGGCGAATCGGAACTGCAGCCCCTGCGCATCGAGGCGCTCGAGGTCGCCCGCAAGAACGCCGCCGCCGCGCAGGGTGATGCTGATCGGTCGAGCGCGTTCGGCCGGCGCGGGGGTGTCCAACGGCTCGATGTAGAGGGCCACGATCTCGTCCCAGGGATGCGTGCGCTCGCCGACGCGGCTCTCGAAGAGGATGCCGTCCTTGGCGAACCCGACCACGAATCCGTCGACGCGATCGACGCCGCGGGCGCGCGCCAGGTAGAGCCGGTCGCCCTCCTTCGCAGCCTCCGGGGCAGCACCTTCGGCGGGGAACCGTGAGGGGAACTCCAGCGCGCGCAGGTTCTCGACGCCGAGCTGCATGCGGCTTCCTCCCGGCAGTTCGAGGTCCAGGCGCTCCCCCGCTCCGCCGCGAACGCCGGCGCCCAAATGGCTGCCGTCCAGGAACTTCACGACTGCCGCGGGATCGGGCCTGGCGAGGTCGCGAGCGCCCTCGATCCGCACGAACACGGCACCCGCCTGGACCATGTCGGTCATCTCGAAGGTGGCCAGGGCGTGCCTCTGCGGCTCGCCGACCAGGGGCTCCGTCACGACCTCGGGGGCGTCCTGGAGCCTGGCCTCCTCCTGATCGGCCCACCCGTTCCGGACCGGGGCAGGGGTAGGAACGGCGATTCCGAGCATGGAACCGAGCAGCGCCATGGGCGCGAGGAGGAAGGTGCCGGAGGTCATCACGGACCCATAGTGCCCCCGTGGGGTCCGGGCACAAGCGGCACCTTGGGATCTCGAAGCAAGGGGGCCCACGTGGCCTGGGAATCGGCCCCGTCTGTCAGAGTGGCAGCTTCTTCGGGAGCCCATTGGAGAGGCTGCCATTCCGGCAGAGCGGGCCATGGGGCGAACCGTGTGCAAGTGCCTTCCAGGCAACGACTTGCGATTCCTCATCCACCGGCACCGTTCTTGCTTTCCGCGTTGTACCGATCGACCCCGAGGCGGACCGCGCGCGATGCGCTGGCTGGCCCCGGGGTGCTCCCCATCCAACTCCCTCCCCCGCCGACCCGGACTCGCACGTCCAGGCGGCCCAACCGAACCGGCAATCCCCATGGCCAAGCAAATGGTCTTTCAGAGCGACGCTCGCGAAGCGATTCGTCGCGGTGTCGAGAAGCTCGCCAAAGCCGTCACCTCCACCCTCGGTCCCCGCGGACGCAACGCCGTGCTCGACAAGGGCTGGGGCGCGCCGACCGTGACCA
>JAJDEX010000023.1 GCA_029259575.1 Planctomycetota bacterium
GCAAGAACTCCGACGCGCGGTACCGCGCCGTGGACCTCGTCGCGAAGATGGATTCGGCCAACGCCCGCGAGGTGTTGTTCCAGCACCTCTCCGATCCGCGCTCCAAGGTCGCCGCTCGCGCGATCGATGCGTTGGCCCGTGCGCCGCAACCCGAGGTCCAGATCGAACTGCTCACGCGCGCTTTCGGTGACCGCTGGATCCTGCGCCCGAACGCGTACGCGATCCTGGCGTTGATCGAGCGCGAGGATGCGCGACTCGAATCGATCCTGGGACCGGGCCACCAGCCCGTGCTGCTCGATGGTTTGAACTCGAGCGACCCTTTCATCTCCGGCACGTGCGCTGCAGCACTCGCGGGTATCGGTTTCCGCAGTGGGCGCCTGGACGAGACGTCCTGGTTGGACCGTCGTGTGCCCAATACTCTGGTCGCAATCTCGATCGGGCAGATCTTCTTCGAGGACCGCGACGCCCTGGTGCCGCCCGCCGTGCGCCGCTTGCAGTTGATCACGGGTCAGACGTTCGGTCAGAGCGGGCCCGCATGGGCCGAATGGTGGCTCGCGAACGAGGCCGATTTCCGCGCGTCCCGGGCCGTCATCTCGTTGGCCGAGAACGATCACCAGCGACTGCGCGTCGACACGGTCGACCGCGGTACCGGGGATCGGTTCACCCTGTTGGGGCCGGTCTGGCTCGACCGCGAGATTCCGATCACCTGGGGCGAGCCCATCCACCTGGTCGAGTCCGAAGCCAAGTCGATGCTCGAGCTGATGCGTGGCCTCGGCATGTTCACCGCGGATCGCATGCCCGGTGCGCGCGGTTCGAGCTCGAGCCAGGCGCGCGTGCTGGAGGTGCGCATCGGCGATCAGGCCAAGAACTTCACCTTCGCTCCCGGCTCCGAGCCGGATTGGTTCCGCGAACTGTCGGTCGGACTGCAAGCGCAGCGCGATCGTCACCGTTGGCAACGCTTCGCCGGGCCCGAGGCCGGTGCGCGCCGCAACCTGATCCTGAGCGATGGCCCCTTCTTCGCGGAGACGACCGATCCCGTCGCCTGGAACCGCCACCTGGCGGACCTCGTGATGACCTGGATGAAGCAGGCGCCGAACGCGGATCGCGGACTCGGGGTCACCGAGCTCGAGCGCCTCTTCGCCGAGGACCAGGTCGCGAACGCCGCCGACGTCCCGCTGCTGCTCGAGCGGCTCTCCGAGGAGCGCTTCTTCACCGATCGTTGTCAGCGTCTGGTGGGGCTGATCCGCATCGCGGGTGGGATTCACGTCGACGCGGACGGACGGGTGAGCGACCCGACCCAACTGGCGTTGGCCGACGACTTGATCGACCGGCTCTTCGAGCAGTTCGAGGTCGACGCCGCGGCGCCGATGTTGGACCTGTTGCAGCTGCAAGGCGTCGCCCGCGTGCGAGCTGCGGCGGTGGACGAGCGCGCTCTCCTGCGCGGCCTGGCCGCGACCTTGATCGCCAAGGCGCCGCAACCCGAGGACATCCAGTTGCTCGCGGGCCTGGTCGAGGATCCGCGCATCGAAGTGCGCGTCGCGACCTTGCGCGCCATCGGGGAGAACCGTCTTCAGAAGCTCAGCCGACCCGTGTTGATCGCGGCCGGACAGCTCGAGCCGAATCCCGTCGTGCGCAAGGAGGGCCTGTGGGCCGCCGGTCGCATGGGCGGTCGCGATGCGAAAGAGGTCCTGCTGAACACCCTGCCCGAGCCCTCGTACCAGCTCGCCGCCGTACGCGGCCTGGTCGAGCTGCGCGACCCGACGACCACCGAGGTGCTGATCTCGCTCTTGCGTTCGTCGCGCGATCCTGACGTCACGGATGCCGCGCGCCAGGCCATCGAGAACATCGGTCCCGGCGCGCACGATGCGCTGATGTCCGCGTTGAACTCGCCGTCGCCGGCGACGCGTCGCGAAGCCTCGATCCTGCTCAGTCGCCAGGGCGAGCCGAAGGCCGCTGGAGCGATGTTGCGTGCGCTGACCGAAGACCCGTCCGACGTGCGTTTGCAGAACGAACTCGTCGTGTTGACGTGCTTCGATCCGCGCTCCGAGGTCGATCCGCTCGAAGCTTGGTGGGCCTGGTGGGACTCCGTGCATCGCGACGATTCGTTGTCGTGGTTCCGCGCGGCTTGCGAGGCCAACGGGTTGATCTCGCCCCCGGCCGAGCTCTTCGTGCAGGGTTCGCGCCAGCCCGACGTGATCCGGTTCCTGCTCGCCGCGCTCAAGAAGGACGACGTGCCTTACCTGATGGAGCGCGCGCGGCGTGAGCTCGAGCGCATGACCGGCCAGGACCTCGGCAAGCTGCCCGGTTCGCCGCGGTCGCGGGCAGCCTGGCACGAGACGCTCGTCGAGGCTCTGCTCGGTGAGCACTGAGCTTCCCGAGTCGACCCAGCCTGAGCCCGAGGCCCCGGACCCGGACGGACCGGACGTCGTCCCCGTTGCGAGCGTTGCGCCGCTCACCTCGCCCGCACTCGACTCCCGTCGCGACCTCACCCAGAACATGGCTTCGAGATCCAGCCAACGACTGCTCGCGCGAACCTGGTTCCGTGTCAGTGGCATCGGACTGCTCGGCCTTCTCGTCACGGTCACGATCCTGTGGAACGTGTGGGAGGCGCCGAGCACTTTGGTCGCCCAGGTCATGGAGCGGCGCGGGCTCGATCTGGTCGAGGAGCATGCGGAACGTCTGCGCTTCGCGGCCGCCGAGTCCGACGTCGATGTCTGCTTGCTCGCGGGGATCATGTACTCCGAGTCCCGCGGTCGTGGGGGGCAGACCTCGCACAAGGGCGCGTTGGGCCTGATGCAGCTCTCGATGGCAGCGGCCAGCGATTCGGCGCGGCGCCTCGGGTTGGACAAGCCGACCAAGGATCAGCTGCTCGAGGACGCGGACCTCAACGTGCGCCTCGCCGCGGATCACCTCGCCTGGCTGCTGAGGCACGCGGGTGAGTGGGATCTGGAAGCCGTACTCGTTTCGTACAACGCCGGCCGCAGCCGACTGTTCGACTGGATCTCCGACGCGGGCGGCTCCTACGCGGCCTGGCGAGCGCGCGAATTGCAGCGCAAGGCGGATGGAGACCGCACGACGGGCGCGCTGGATTACGCCCTTCAGACATTGGCAGCACGCGACTCGTTCCGGGCACGCGGTGTGATCGATCCCCAGGTCGCCGACGCGGTTCCCAAGGACTGATCGAATCCGCACAATATCGCCCCACGAACCGGGCACCAGGCCGTCCGACGAGGACTCGACCGCCCAGCTCACCCGTGCAGCGACCTAGATCGGGTCGAACCGCGCGACGTGCGCCAACACTGGGCGGTCCCACTCCTTAATAGGCGTGACCGCGGCACGTGCCTTGCCCATCTGAACATCACCCCAGTCCACCCCGAGACTGGGTTCATCCCAAGACTGGGTCCATCCACAATCCGGGCTGGACCCACGGACAGCTTCCTTCGACGACGATGACCGAAACAGAAACCCTCCTCGCCCCCGAGGAGATCGAAGCCCAGAGCGCCTGGGTCCCCGAGTTGCAGTCGGCATTGGCCGAGGTGCTCGTGGGCCAGACGGCTCTTGCGAACAGTCTGACCTTGGCGCTCCTGACCGGCGGGCACGTCCTGCTCGAAGGTGTGCCTGGACTGGCGAAATCGCTCGCGGCCTCGTGCCTGGCGAGCGCCGTCGATGCCTCGTTCTCGCGGCTGCAATTCACGCCGGACCTCCTGCCGTCCGACCTCGTCGGCACCGAGATCTACAACGCGCGCGACCACACCTTCCAGGTTCGCCAGGGTCCGATCTTCGCGAACTTCGTGCTCGCGGACGAGATCAACCGTGCCCCGGCCAAGGTGCAGTCCGCATTGCTGGAAGCGATGCAGGAGCGCCACGTTTCGATCGGCGGCGAGACCTTCCATCTGCCGACGCCGTTCCTCGTGCTCGCCACGCAGAACCCGATCGAGCAGGAGGGCACGTACCCGCTGCCCGAGGCCCAGCTCGATCGCTTCGCGTTCAAGGTCGTGATCCAGTACCCGAGCACCGACGAGGAACTCGAGATCCTGCGCCGCATGAGTCGCACCTCGCCCAGCCTGGCCGTGCGCAAGGTCGTGGACCTGCCGACGATCCTGGCCTCGCGCGAGATGGTCGACCGCATCGCGATGGATGCGCGCATCGAGCGCTACATCGTTTCGATCGTCGCGGCGACGCGGGACCCGAAGTCCAGCGGACTCGGCGAGCTCGAGCCCTACATCCAGTACGGCGCATCCCCGCGGGCCTCGATCTGGCTCGCGCTCGCGTCCCGCGCGCACGCCTTCCTGTGCCGACGCGGCTACGTCACCCCGGCCGATGTCAAGGCCGTGGGACCCGAGGTCCTGCGTCATCGCATCGCGCCGACCTACGAGGCCGAGGCCGAAGGCCTGACCTCGGACCAGCTGCTGATGCGCGTCCTCGACAAAGTCCCCGTTCCCTGAACGCGATGGAGCCCAAGGGTGCCCAGCGCCGGTCCGCCCAGAAGGGTGGGGCCGATCTGATCGTTCCCGAGCTGATGGCTCGGGTGCGCCAGCTGCATTTGCGCACCCACCGTCTGGTCAACACGGCGTTGTCCGGCGGCTACCGTTCCGTGTTCCGCGGCCAGGGCATCGAGTTCGAAGAGGTGCGGCCCTACCTGCCCGGCGACGACGTCCGTTCGATCGACTGGAACGTCACCGCTCGCACGGGCGCGCCGCACGTCAAGGCGTACCGTGAAGAGCGCGAGCTGTGCATCCATTGCCTGGTCGACACCGGCATGGGGATGGGCTTCGGCACGCGGCGCTTCACCAAGCGTGAGGCGGCGGCCCAGCTGGTCGGCTTGTTCTCGTTCGTCGCGATCCGTAACCAGGATCGCATCGGCATGACCCTGTTCGGTCGCGAGGCGGGCTTCCATCTGAAGCCGGCCAAGTCCTCGAACCACATCCTGCGCATGATCCGTGAGGTCGTGGCCGCCCCGATCGACACCGAGCCCGGCAACCTGATGGACGTGTTGGCGGCGACCAACCGTGTCCTCAAGCGCCGCGCGTTGATCTTCGTCTTCTCGGATTTCGACGACGCCGACACGGCTCCGTGGTCGGAGCCCTTGCGTCGTTTGGCTGCGAAGCACGACGTCGTCGGCGTGCGGATCGAGGATCCCTTCGAGGCCGAACTGCCGCAAGCCGGGGTGTTCAGCGCGACCGACGCGCGAGGCGCTGGCTGGCGAACGATCGATTCGGACTCCAAGTCCGTGCGCGATGCCTGGCGCCGAGCCGCCATCGAACGCCGGGCCGCCTTCCGCCGCGCGTTCACCCGCGCCCAGGCCGAGACGATCGAGGTCGACACCGGTGAGGACCTGATGGGCCCGATCGGTCGCTTCTTCCGACTGCGCGCCATGCGTGGGGCGAGGCAAGGGTCATGATGCGAGTTACGTTCATTTTGACAGTTGCTCTCATTCTGGGTTCCCTGGGGTACTCCCAGGAGGCGCGCCTGACCCCCTTGCCGGACACGGTCCAGATCGGTCAGCGCGTCGTCTGGGAACTGATCGTCTTCACCGAGCACGACACCCCGATCCGCACGCTCACCGACGATCCGTTCCCCGATGAGACCTGGGTCCTGATCGATGGACCCACGCGCACGACGGACGACCGGGGCCGATTCCTGCAGACCAACGTGCGCTGGACGGCGATGTCGTTGGAGGCTGGTTCCCGCGAACTGCCCGTCGTCGAGGTCGGGCTCGCGAACGGTGTGACGCTCCTGTCCGAGGTCACCCCGGTGCTGGTGCGGGGCGAACTGGCGGTCGACGAAGACGCGCCGCGACCCGCCTCCGAACCGCACCCGGGCCCCCAGGTCTACGGCTCCGGATGGGTGCTGTTCCTGCCCAGCTTGGTGCTGGTGCTGTTGTTCGGCGGCCTCGCCTGGAACACGCGCCGACGCCTCTCCCGGCCCGAGGCCGAACCGGAGATCGTGTCGGCCCGCACGCGCTTGACCACCTTTCCGCCGCCCGAGGACGGCGCCGACGCGCGTCGCGCAGCCTTCGCCCTGAGCGCACTGGTGCGCACGTCGATCGACGAGGGCGTGAACGTGGACCTGTCCGGATCGGCCGACAACGAATGGGTCGAGCGCTTGCGCGACGGTGCATTGTCCGACCCGTCCGTGGCCGCCGCCTGCCTCGAACTGCTCGCCACGCTCGAGAGCATCGAGTTGGGTGGAGCGCGCCCCGATCGCTTCACGTGGGAGGATCTGATTCACCGCGCACGCACCGTCGTCGAAGACGCGCTGCGCGGATCCGCTCCGGCTCCTGTCGCCGAGGTGGCGCGATGATCCAGCCCTTCGCGATCCAGGACGCCGCCACGACGTTGGTCGAGTCGCACTTCGAGATCTGGGGATTCGGCTTCGCCAACCCCGAGGTCCTCTGGGGTCTGCTCGGCGTCCCGCTCGCGATGTGGTTCAGCCGCATGCGCTACCGCTCGGTGCCGATGCGGTTGTCGCGCACGCCGGCCGACTTGCCCCGTTCGACGCGTCAACGGCTGATGTGGATGCCGACCGCGCTCGAGGCCCTGGCCCTGGTCTGCGCGATCATCGCCCTCGCGCGTCCGCTGCACGGACAGTCCAAGGTGACCCGCGAGTCCGAGGGGATCCACGTCGCGCTCCTGTTGGATCGCTCCAGCTCGATGGAGGTCAAGGACTCGGCGGGTGGCAAGCGCCGGTTCGACGTCGCCCGCGAGGTCGTGGGGAACTTCGCCGAACGACGGATGACCGACGAGGAAGGCGCGTCCGACCACGTGGCCCTGATCGGGTTCGCGAACTACGTCGAGGTGTTGTGCCCGTTCACGCTGGACGCGGCCGCGATGCAGGAGTCGCTCAAGGGCCTCGACATCGAGAAGCGCCGCAACCTGGACGGTACCGCCATCGGGGCCTCCGTCGCCGACGCGGTGCGACTGCTGCAACCGATCGAGTCCAAGTCCAAGATCGTCGTGCTGCTGACCGACGGCAAGGAGACCACCGGTGTGATCGAGCCGATGAAGGCGGCCCAGATGGCGGCCGAGGAATCGATCCGCGTGTACACGATCTTCGCGGGCGCGAAGTTCGAGAAGCGCTTCAACCACCTGTCGCAACAGCGCTCCGAGGTCGCCATCGATCCCGGTCCGTTGCCCGACATGGCCAAGCTGACCGGGGCCCGCTTCTTCCACGCCGAGGACGAGACCGAACTCGAGGCGGCCTACGCAGAGATCGAGCGCCTCGAGCGCACGCCGCGCAAGGAGGAGTCGTACGCCGAGTTCTCCGACCGCTACACGCGCTGGATCCTGGCGTCGATGGTGGCCTTCGTGCTCGGACTGCTCAGTCGTGCGACCTGGGCCCGGAGGTTGCCGTGAACGCCGCCTTCGGACTCCTCGGATTCGAGTTCCAGAACCTGCCGTGGATGCTCGGTTGGTTGCTCGTCGTGCCGGTGGCCCTGGGCGCCCTGTTCGCCGTGCGCGCCCGGCGTCTCGCGACCGCGCGCATCGCCGATGCCGGTCGCAGCCAGGTCTTGTGGCCTGCCTTCGATGCGCGCGGGCGCTGGATCCGTTGGGGCCTGTCCGCCGGCGCGCTCGCGATGCTGTGCTTGGCGATCATCGGTCCATCGCGCGGCCACTCCTTGCGCGACGTTCCGCGACGCGGACTGGACCTGGTCTTCTGCGTCGACGCCAGCCGCTCGATGTTGGTCGAGGACATGGGCCGCAGTCGCCTGGACGAAGCGCGGCGTCAGATCGCGGCGCTGCTGCAGAACCTGGAAGGCGACCGCGTCGGGCTGATCACGTTCGCCGGCGACGCGCGTCTGGTCGTTCCGCTGACCCGGGATCAACTGACGTTCCAGTGGTTCCTCGAACGCATGGGGCCCGACGATCACCCGAAGGGCGGCACGGATCTGGCCGCCGCCATCGATGCGGCGCTCGAGGTCTTCGACGGTCGCACCGGCAATCACGAGGCCATTGTGCTGATCACCGACGGCGAGGACCATTCCGGTCGCGCCGTGGAGGCCGCGGCCCACGCCAAGGCCGCGGGGATCCGCGTCGACGTGCTGGGCATGGGCTCCGAGGGCGGCGGCAAGATCATGGGGCGTGACGGCGACTGGATCCAGGACGCCGACGGGAACGACGTCGTATCACGGCTCGAGACCGCAACGCTCGAGCGACTCGCGAAGTCCACCCAAGGTCACTTCGCAGCCGCGGCGGGCTCCGTGCTCAATCTCGAACGCCTCTACCACGCGAGCACCGCGCACATGGAAGGCCGCACCTACGACTCCGGCATGCAGCGCGTACCGCACGACCGTTTTCAATGGCCGCTCTTCGTGGCGGTCCTCCTGCTCTTCTTGCGGACCCCGTTCCGCGACCGCCGACGTGTGATGGAGGCGACCCGATGAGGTTGGAATCGAACGCTCTTTGTGGCC
>JAJDEX010000221.1 GCA_029259575.1 Planctomycetota bacterium
CACAGGGCATTACATGCCCTGGGCCTTGGCCTGGGCCGCATCGATCGACGCAACCATGTAGAACGCATCCTCGGGCAACGCATCGTGCACGCCCTCGAGGATCTCCTTGAACGAGCGCACGGTGTCCTCGCGGGGCACGAACACACCGGGGATACCGGTGAACTGCTCGGCCACGAAGAACGGTTGGGCCAGGAACTTCTGCATGCGGCGGGCGCGGTGCACGACCTTCTTGTCGTCGTCGGAGAGTTCCTCGACGCCGAGGATCGCGATGATGTCCTTGAGGTCGGCGTAGCGCTGCAGGGTCTGCTGCACTTCGCGGGCGACGTGGTAGTGCTCCTCGCCGACGACCTGGGGATCGAGCATCCGCGACGTCGACTTGAGCGGGTCGACGGCCGGGTAGATGCCGAGCTCGGAGATGGAGCGGTCCAGGATGATGGTCGAGTCCAAGTGGGCGAACGTCGCGACGGGCGCGGGGTCGGTGATGTCGTCGGCCGGCACGTAGACGGCCTGCATCGAGGTGACCGAGCCGTCCTTGGTCGACGTGATCCGCTCTTGGAGCGCACCCATCTCGGACGCCATCGTGGGCTGATAACCGACAGCGCTGGGCATGCGGCCGAGCAGTGCGGACACCTCGGAACCGGCCTGCACGAAGCGGAAGATGTTGTCGACGAAGAGCAGCACGTCCTGGCCTTTCTCCTCGCGGAAGTACTCGGCCATCGTCAGCCCGGTCAGGGCGACGCGCAGACGCGAGCCGGGAGGCTCGTTCATCTGGCCGAAGACCAGCACGGCGTTGTCGATGACGGCCGCGGTCTCGCCCTCGGGCGTCTTGTACTCGGCCTCGGACATCTCGAGCCAGAGGTCGTTGCCCTCACGCGTGCGCTCGCCGACGCCGGCGAACACCGAGAAGCCACCCTTCTCGACCGCGGTGATCCGGATGAGCTCCTGGATGAGCACGGTCTTGCCGACACCGGCTCCACCGAACAGGCCGATCTTGCCGCCCTTGGCGAAGGGGCACAGCAGGTCGACGACCTTGATGCCGGTCTCGAAGACCTCGGAGACAGCTTCCTGCTCGTCGAACCTCGGCGCCGGGCGGTGGATGGGCCACATGTCGGTCTTGGCCATCTCGCCGTTCTTGATCGTGTCGAGCGGGCGGCCGAGCATGTTGAAGATTCGACCCTTGGTCGCATCCCCGACGGGCACCGAGATGGCGGCGCCGGTGTCGGAGGCCTTCATGCCGCGGCTGCAACCGTCGGTCGAGGCCATGGCGATGCAGCGCACGACGTCGTTGCCGAGGTGCTGGGCGACCTCGAGGACGATGTCGATGTCCTTCGCAGCGTCCTTCAGCTCGACGGCGTTGAAGATGTTGGGCAGGTTGCCCGGCTCGAAGCGGACGTCGACCACGGGGCCGAAGATCTGGGTGATGGTTCCAATGTTGCTCATGGCGATTGGGGGGTCGGGAGCTGGGGCTCTCGGGTGTTCTGGGTGGCCTGGAAGGGCCGGTTCTTGGAGGGAGCTTGCTTGGCAGTAGAACTGCGGATCAGCTGACGGCTTCGGCGCCGCCGACGATGTCGAGCAGCTCCTTCGTGATGTTCTCTTGGCGCTTCCGGTTGTAGATGCCCTGGAGGACCTTCTGCATGTCGGTCGCGGCGTCGGTCGCGTTCTTCATCGCGAATCGACGGCTGGCGTACTCGGAGGTCAGCGCCTCCAGGAGCGCGTTGTAGACGCGCGTCTCGAGGTAGCGCGGGATGAGCGAGTCGAAGATCGTCTCGGCATCCGGCTCCAGGATGGCGTCGCTCTGGGCGCCGCTTTCGTCGGCACCGAGCACGTCACCCCGGATCGGGAGGAACGGCACCACGCGCGGGTCGTACTTCGCCATCGACTGGAAGGCCGAGTAGACGATCACGACGTTCTTGTACTTGCCGCTCTCGAACTCGCGTACGAGCATGCGCGCCGTGATGGCGGCGTTGCGGTAGTCGGTCAACTCGAGCGGCGGGTCCTCGAGGGAGCGCTCGATGTTGCGCCCCGTCTTCGTGAGGTACTGGTTCGCCTTGCGGCCGTAGACGAAGAAGTCCACGTCGTTCGTCTGCTGCTTGATCCACGTGTCGAGCACGCGGAACATGTTGGAGTTGTACGCACCGCAGAGTCCACGGTCGCTCGAGACGACCAGGGCCAAGGTGCGGTCCCCTTCCCCATCACGGAACAACGGTCGGTCCGTGACCGAGTCCCCCAGCATGGCGGCCAAACGACCGACCAGCCCCGTCACCTCTTCGGTGTACGGGCGCGAGTTGGTCGCACGATCCTGGAACCGACGGAGCTTGGTCGTCGCGACCATCTCCATCGCCCGCGTGATCTGCTTGATGCTGCCTACGGATTTGATCCGTACGCGCAGTTCCTTGATGCTGGCCATGGTTCGGGGAGGTTGGTGTTCGTGTGCGGGGTCGTGGAGTGCGGAGAGGCGGAGCGCTCAGCGCCACGCCCGTCGATCACAGGCCGAGCTGGCCCTTGACCGTCGCGATGGCGGTGTCGATCGCCGCAGCGGTCTCGGCCGGGATGGCCTTCTTCGAGCTGCGGATCTGGGATCCCGCTTCCGGAAGGGCATCGGCCACGTGCTCGATCAGCGCCTTCTCGAACTCGAGAACGCGGTTGACCGGGATGTCGTCGAGCGCACCCGAGGTGCCGGCGTAGATGATGATGACCTGGTTCGCGACCTCGACGGGCTCGTACTGGCCCTGCTTCAGGATCTCGACCAGACGCTCACCACGGGTCAGCTTGGCCTGCGTGCCCTTGTCCAGGTCGGAACCGAACTGGGCGAAGGCGGCGAGCTCGCGGAACTGGGCCAGCTCGAGGCGCAAGGAACCGGCGGTCTTCTTCATGGCCGGGATCTGGGCCGCACCACCGACGCGCGACACCGAGATGCCAGCGTTCACGGCGGGACGGACGCCCGAGTTGAAGAGGCTCGACTCGAGGAAGATCTGGCCGTCGGTGATCGAGATCACGTTGGTCGGGATGTACGCCGAGACGTCGCCTTCTTGGGTCTCGACGACGGGCAGCGCCGTCAGCGAACCGCCACCGGCCTGGAAGCGCGGGTTGATCTTCGGCGCTTCGTCCGAGAGCTTCGCCGCGCGCTCGAGGAGTCGCGAGTGCAGGTTGAAGACGTCACC
>JAJDEX010000222.1 GCA_029259575.1 Planctomycetota bacterium
CCTGGACGACCGGACCTGGGCCGAGACCACGGTGCTGGAGGCCAACCTCCAGTCGCTGACCGCCGGCCCCTTCGCATCGGCGTCCGCGAACGCCGGGGCAGCGACCATCGAGGGCACAGCCAGCTTCCCAGGCATCATCGAGCGGTCCTCGGTACGCGGCTCATTGCAGCTCACGTCGTCCGGACCCGAGATCGACCTGGCCCTCGCGGCAACAGGCGTCGACCTGGAACGATTGGAGCCCTACCTCGCATCGTTGGGCATCGAGCCCGCGCTCGAGGACGGCAGCCTGCGCATCGCGTCGTTGGCGTACGGAACGCAGTCGACCGAAACAGCCGCGCTCCGCCTGACCGGCCTGGCCATGTACGACGCCGACGTCGAACTGGCTGCGCTGGATGGGTTCACCTGGGACCCGGATGCCGCGCATCCCTTCGCATCCGAAGGTGCGCGCCTGCGCATCACGCGAGACGTCGAGGGCAGCGTCGCCGTGATCGGCCTGCGCTTCGGTGGAACGCCGCAATCGTTCGCGAGCGCACAGGCCCCGGACCGTGCGAAGACCGTCGAGCCCGGCAGCGCATCGTCGAGCTCGTCGCCAGCGTTCTCCATCCCGACGCTCGAACTTCCCAGCATGCGCCTCGAACTGGAGCAGATCCTCCTGGTGGACGAGCGCGAGTCCGCAGCCGAAGCCTCCATCGGGCCAGCGATCGCCAGCTTGAGGCAGCTCGCTTCGAACACGATCGGTGCATCCTCCTACGAGTTCGAGATCACGGGTGAAGCCTCGTTCGCGCGCGATATGAGTGCCCAGCTTTCATGGGACCAAGCCGCGGACGGTGCCTTGAACCTGAACGGCATCGCGCGCGTCGACGGTCTGGACCTGGAACCGGTTCAACCGTGGTTGGAGATCCTGGGCGTCGAGCCCGTGCTGAAGGACGGGACGTTCGAAGGTGCCTTGCACGCCGGGCTCGCGGCCGTGGACGGTCGGCCGAAGCTGGATCTGGATCTCGGTCCGCTGCGCCTGTCCGAGACATTGGCGACGGCGGAGCGCGAGTGGTTCGCCCTGGAGCGAATCTCCGTCGAGGCCCTGTCTTGGGGCGAAGACGTGACGGTTGCGAACGTGCGAGTGGACGCGCCCCGGCTCGAGTTGCAGCGCGATCCCGATGGCAGCCTCATCGCGTTCGGCCTGCGTCTCCCAGCGCCGAACGCATCCGAGGGCGACGCGCAGCCTGCGGTCGATGCGGTGGCGCCCGCGCAGGACGTCGCGGACTCCGACCTCGCTTCGACACCCTTGCCGAAGGACGCGACGCCTCGATCGGGCAGCCTGCGGCTGGATCGCGTTCAACTCAACGGCGCGCAGCTCCGTTTCCAGGACTTCGCGCTCGCGACGCCTCACACCGTCGACGTCGAGGGCGATCTGGAGCTCCACGACATCGCCCCGGGAACAGGCGCGCCGCGCACGTCGATCGACGGCCGCATGACCGCGGGCGATTGGACGCTCGCAGCGGTCGGAGAATGCGTGCTCGACCACGACGACCTGGTCGCCAGCCTCGACCTGTCGGGACATGGACTTCGCTCCGGCCCGCTGGCTCCCTACCTCCCCGAGGGGATCGAAATGGAGCTTGAGGACGGCAGCGCGACGGCCCACGTCGAAGCCCGCATCGCACGCTCGGCTCCCGGCGGCAACGCGCTGAGCTTGCAAGTGACGTCCGTCGACCTGCGCGAACGTTCCTCGGACCGCCCGCTCGCGGCCATCGCCGAGATCGTGGCCGAGGTGCCGCGGTTGGATTCCGCAGCCGGCGTCCTGGACATCGAGACCGTGCGGGTCGCGGGAGCGCGCCTGGACCTGGAGCGGCACGCGGACGGCGCCCTCTCGGTGCTGGGCTTGCACATCGCGCCGCCGAGCAAGACCGTAGAGGGCCAAAGCGAACTCGCGAAGGCTGCCCCGTCCACTGCGAGCGCAACGCCGTCCGCGTCCGGTGCCCCGAGCGGGTCCACATGGCGGCAGATTCGCCTGGGCGAGTTCGATCTCGAACTCGCGGACCTGACCGTTCGGAACGACGGTCCCGAGGGCCGACCGTCCGCGACCTCCATGCAGGTCACGATGCGCGAACCCTTCGTCCTCGACCTCGATCAGCTCGAGGCGTCCGACGACGACACGGCGGAGCCTCCCAGCATCGGTTTCGACGTCCGTGGACACGTCACGCCAGGAATCGGTTCCTTGGCCCTCGGCATCGACGTCACACCGTTCGCGGAACGGCCGCGCATCGAGGCCGCTCTGGCTGTTCGAGGGATCTCGGGTGACGGCTTGCTCGCCCTCGCTCCGGAACTGGAACGTGAATTGGACCCGAGCGGTCTGACGGACGGAACGTTCGACGCCAAGTTCGCCGCCGAGCTCTCGTGGCGCCGACGAAGTCCGCTGGAGTTCGATCTCGCATCGGGCTTCGGCGCGGAGATCCTGGTCTCGGACGTCGCCCTGCGCGCGACCCCGGACGGGGAGATCGCGCTCGGAGTCGACGCCATCGAAGCCATCGTGCGACGCGTCGCGCCCGGCGCGGGTTTGATCCACGTCGCCGAGATCGACATCGATACGCCGCGCGCGCACGTCCATCGAACGAGCGCGGGGCTCGAAGTGGCCGGGCTGGTGTGGCTGGATCCAGCTCCGGAGACCTCTCCCATCGACGTCGATCCGGATGCGTCGAACTTGCAAGGCGCAGAAGACCGCCTCGAATCGACCGGGACCATCGCGGAAGCGAGTGCGCCCAAGGATTCGGGCACCGACCTCGACCCTGATCTCGCCCCCATCGTGCCGGAACCGCCTGCGATCGAGTTCCGACTGGACAACCTGATCGTCCACGGGATCGATGTCCGATTCCAGGACTCGATGACCGAGCCGGCGACGGACCTGCCGCTGGAACAGCTGGATCTGGAGGTGCGCGGCTTCAGCACACGCGCGCTCCTGGAACCGATACCGATTCGCATCACGGCTTCCCTGGGCGCCAGTCCGGTCGCGGTGCCGAAGCGGATGGCGCAGGCCTCGTTGCTGCGCGGTCTCGCGACGGGCGGCCTCACGGCGCTGACCGGATCGGACGAAGAGGTGGTCCTGGAGGAGCGCCCGTTGTTCCAGGAGGCCACGTTGAACGCGCGCTTGACGCTCGCTCCGCAGCCGACAGGTTGGGTGCGCACGTCCATCGCCTCGTTCGAACTGCTGGGCGTTCGCGGTCTGGCTCGCGAGTCCGGAGTGGAGATCGGCGATGGCCTGCTGGACTCGAACCTGCACCTGCGTTTCGACGCGGAACGCGGCACGCGGGTCACGTCGACCTCGCAGGTGTCCTACCTGTCGCTGTCCGAGCCCGACGGCGGACCTATCTCGCGCTATCTCAAGTTGCCAGCACCGTTGGACACCGTGCTCTTCGCGCTCGAGAACGAGCAAGGGGACCACCGCTTGCCCCTGGAGTTCCGCGTCGATGCCGAGGGCGGCGTCAGCACGTCGGAGATCGCAGCGGAGGCCTCATCGGCCTTGCTCGGCCTGATCACCGAAGCCCTCGCCAGCGCTCCCCTACGCGCTGTCGGCGGCGTGACCGACATGGTGGGACTCGGCGGCCTGTTCGGCAGTTCCGATCGCAAGCCCAAGTACGCCGGTCTCGAAGTCACGCTGCCCTTCAGCGCGGGGGGCGTTCACATCGGCCCGACGGAGCTCGTGTCGCTGGCCCCGATCCTCAAGGGCATGCGCGCGGACCCCTTGCTGGAACTGCAAGCGAGCCACACCTTCGCCCCGGCCGACCTCGAACGTGCTGCACGCCTGGCATCACCGGCGGCGAACGAAGCGCGCGACCTCTTGAGTTCCCTGCGCGACCGTCAAGCCGAGTTGGTCCAGCGACGCGACGAACTGAACGCGGTCGCCCGAGCCCAACTGATGCTCGGTCAGCGCGAACGGTACGCGGCGACGCGCGCCGACCTGGTCCACCGGGCCCGCGACCTCGGCCTCGTCGAGGACGGCATCGACCGCGTAGCAGCACTGCTGCGCAATGGTTCGGCAGGACGCAGCGAACGCCGCGTACGAGACGCTGCCTTGTCGATCGCTCGCACGCGCTTGGATGCGCTCACGCGTGAGCTGCTGGCGCAGGAGATCCCGTTCGAGCGGATGAGCCAGCGCGCCCCTCGCATCGAACTCATCGAAGCCACGGACGGCGAGCCGTCGCAAGGCCACATCCGCATCGTCACGCGCGGCGGCACACCTCCGAAGGGCTTCTTCCGACGCTTGCTCGGGTGGGTCGGCCTTTAGGGAGTCGGCCTGCGCCAGCCGTGGAGCCGCGAGGCGCTGGTGCAATTCCGCGTCACTGGAACGAGACCTGTACGGCCTCGCTGAAGTTCATCGTGGGACCTCCACCGCCGAGGTCGAAGTCCCGATGCCACACCTGGAACCTCCACGTGTCCCCAGGCTGGATGGTCGTCGACTGGGGCAGACTCGTCAGATCCAGGGGCCGCGAGATGACGCCTCCAGGACCGCTGTTCAAGATCGATCCGGCGCCGACGTCGAGCCGCACGATGGGCACCGCCATGCACAGGACTCCCGGACCGATCATCACGGCGCCCGGGTTGGTCCCCATCAGGAAGAACGCGAACTCATGGGGCGGCAAGCGATCTCCGACCAGGACCAGGTCGTTGTCCGAGACCGTCGCCGAACCCAACACGCTCAAGCGGGCCGTTCTCCCGGTCGAGTTCGGAGTGGACGAGCAGTAGTTGAACGCGATCGACTCGCACTCGTCGGCGAGCCCGTTGAGGTTGGCATCGGCTACCGGTCCACGTGCAGCAATCCCGGTGATCCCCGTCACGGTCGTCACGCCGAGGGGCAGGATGGACGCGGTGCTGGGATCGATGCGAAAGACCAGTCCGGGCAGCCCGTCGTTCGACTCGGATGCGTAGAGAAACCCATCGCTCCCCCACGTCATCGTGTCGATGTCGTTGATGCCGATGAACCCGACTTGCGTGGCCACGCCCGTCCCCAGGTCGATCGTGTACAGCCAACGACTCTCGGCGGCCGCGTTCGGAGCGCCGGAGGCATAGAGTTCCCCTGTGGGTGAGAACGTCAGGGACTCCACTTGCCCGACGCCCGAGAGGGTCGCGATCCACGTCGTGACTCCGGTCGCGGTGTTCACGGTGCGCAGTTCCAAGCCCTGGGTCACGGCGTGCAGGACCCCGGCCGCGTCGACATCGAACCCTCGCGGTGAAGTCGGCAGGTCGACATCCAGAGCCACCGCACTCTCGAGCGAGGCGTCACATGCGTGGATGGTCAGCAATTCGTCGGTGATGCGATCGATCACGTAGAGGCTGTCCTCGTCCGCCCAAACCAGTTCGACCAGGTCCATCCCGACCGGAATCTGCCCGATCTGAACGGATCCGAGAGTCGGGTCGACCAGGTGCAACGAGTTGTCGTCGTGCGAGAGGACGATGACATCGACCTGCATGGAGGCGCTGACCGCTTCGACCAGGATCATGGCGGCTGCTGCGAATCGAAAAGGTGTCATGTGGGTCCTCGACCGTGGTCTCGGGCAAAGCGACTTCCAGGCGACCTGCATCATGCCTCGGTCCAAGAATGACCGCTGACGGATCTTGCTCGAATGCTCCAGGTTTGGCGAGCGCGCGGGCTCTCCAGGCGGCAGTTCGGCGAATCGGACACCTGGCGGGATTCAAGCTGAAAGAAGGCCGCTAGGGCACCCATTCGCCGTTCGCCAGACATCGTGATTGCCGACCGGCGCCCGACACCAATCCGCTCGGTGCGGAGACAGCGTCGAGCGCCGCGGCGTGACCGAAACTCACGCCTCGACGAGGCGGATCGAAACAGGGACGGGGTTGGTCATGATGTCGAAGACCGGGGAGAACTTCTGGGCGACGCCGAGCAGTTCGAGGATGCGCTCTCGCGGCTCAGGGGACTGGATCCGATAGTCGACGCGGACGTGTTGCAGGCCGTTGCGGACGGACGCGTCGATATCGAAGAAGCCCCTTTGATCCAGATCGCTTTCCAACTCGGCCGAGACCTCCTCGAGTTCGATGCCCATGGCCGAGCCGTAGGCCACGAGGGTCCCCGTCATGCATGCGGCCAGGGCCGTGAGTGCGATCTCGACGGCGTTCGCACCGCGGTTCTCACCCAGGAGCAACGGCGGTTCGTCCGAGTCGAGGACGAAGGGTGCCTCGCGCGAGTGGTCCTCTTCACCGGACGCGTAGAAGGACTGGATCGAGG
>JAJDEX010000223.1 GCA_029259575.1 Planctomycetota bacterium
GTGCAGCGTCTTGCCGGTGATGCGGTCGACCAGGGTGACCTTGGTCTCCAGCAGCAGGACGGCGGGGCGCACCTTGCTGACCCCGGCGAGTCGCGCCTGTTCCAGGTTGACCGGATCGAGCCGTTCGACGCGCCGCGAGGCTTCGAGGAGCTCCGCCTTGTTGTTCGCGATCTGCTCGCGCAGTGCACGCAGTTCCTCGGACGTCTCGGTCTCGTTCTCGAGCAGGTCGATGCGCGACAAGAGTGCATCGCGTTCCGTGACGCGCGCCGACAACTCGCCTTCGTAGTCCCCGCGCAAGCGCGCGAGTTCCGCTTGTTGAATGCGCGCCGCGGACTCCCGCGTGTTCGTCAGCTCGACGATCTGCACGTTCAGCAGCTCGCGCGCTTCCTGCAGCTCCAGCTGACTGGCCGTGACGTCGTCCGCGCGCCGTTGATCCATGACGCGCCAACCCCAGACGCCGCCCGCGATGCCCAGCAGCAGCAGCACGCCGAACACCAGCGTGTTGTTGCGCGTTCGCTCCCGCACCAGGTGGCGCACGGTCGTCTCGGTCAGCTTCGTGTCGATGCCCAAGTGACTGCGATCCACGACGACCGTCTCGGACAAGGTCGCGGCACCCAGGACGAGGAACCGCGGCCCGCGCACGCCCAGCTGGATGACGTCGCCCGGGGCGAGCCGTGCTTCGTTCACGGACGTGTCGTTCAGCAGCGTTCCGTTGCTGGACCCCAGGTCGACGACCCAGCCCACTCCGTCACGGACGTCGATCCGGCAATGGTGTCCCGAGGTCGACGGCCAGCGTTCCCCGGACACGGAGAAGGTGTTGTCTTCGGACCGACCGAGCGTCAGCCCGGCCTCGGTCAACGGCTTGGGATCGCCCGCACGTGGGGTGCTGGGCGGGTCCAGCGCGCGCACGCGAAGGACGGGGCGGAGGTCGGGAGTCATCGAATCCATCGTACCGATCCAACCTTCGTGTCCGATCGCTCGAATCCGCCGCCAGGTGGGCAGATTCGGGCGATCGGCCCCTGGCGTGCCCCCGGTGGTCCGTGCGTCTCGTCCCGATACCCGTTCCGAGGAACCACCCGGTTTCTTCCTTAGGCGCATTTCGTCGCCTAGACTTCACTCAGAGCGATGCCGTCGCTTCGGACGCCCCCCGTCCCTCTCCAAACTCTCCTCCCCTGATCGAAGGCTGGTCTCCCGGTGGACTCGAAGTCCCCCCTGCCCCTGGACGCCGCTGCCCGCACCCTCCTGGGTGCACTGGCCCATCTCTCCCGTGAACGACGGGACGTGAAGGAGGCGTTGCAATCGTTGCACTCCTGGTTGGGTCGTCAGTTGGACGGCGCGACCGAGGACAGCGGCGCGTTGCGGGAGAAGGTCGTGCAACCCGGTGATGGCCGCAGAGTCATCACGCAGGAGTCCGAGACTCCGACCGTCGAGTTGACCCTCGTGCAACGTCGCGCGCGCTGGAAGGCCGCGGCACTACGATTCGCCGTCGACCGGCGCGCAGCCGACGATCCCGCCGACGCAGCCCTGGCGCGGATCGAAGAGGGCCTGCGCAAGCAGCGCACCGAACTGCCGGATTGCTTCCCGTGGATGCTGGATGGACCGATGCCGCTCCCGGACGACGCGCCGGTGCACCGCGCCGCCGAGGTCTACGAAGCCCTCGCGCGCACGGCCGAGGTCGCGAACAACCTGGACGAGGCCGGGTTCCTCGACCCGCCGCCGCCGGAACTCCTGTACATGCTGGCGGAAGCCCAGTCGATGCTGCTGGTCGCCGTGCGCGCCCTCGGCCTGCGCGGCGACAGCGACCAGCGCGACCTGTTCGCCTGGCTCAAGGAACAGACCACCCGCCATCGGATCTACGTCGATCGCCACATGCGATTGGACGATCCCGCGGATCCGACGCTGTGTTCTCAGTTGCTCGAGCGCCTCGAAGAGCGCGCCGAGACCCTGATGGAGCGCGGCAAGGAACGCAAGGCCCGCGCCGAACTGCTCAGCAAGCTGCGCTACCACGTCAGGCGCGGACTCGACGGCGGCCTGCTCGACGCCGACCGCGAGTCGATCCTGCAAGGCCTCGACCGCTGGCGCAAAGAAGGGTTGCCGCACGAGGACCGCGAACTCGTCGAGATCCTGGCGCCGCTCGCCAGCGAAGCCAAGAAGGACACCGCGCTGCAACAGGCGCTCGCGCTCCATCTCGACCAGGCGGAGGCACCGCGCCAACCGCTCGAGGAAGTGCGCCACCTCCTGGAGGGTCAGAACATCCTGTGCGTCACGAGCAGCGGCGATGCGCGCGTCCGCCAGGAGGTCGCCCGCGACCTCGTCACCGGCGACGTGCGTTGGGTCGAGCTCGCGGACGGCTCCGGGATGGAGGACATCGCGTCCACGCTCGAGACCTACGAAGCCGCCATCGTGTTGCTCGGTGTGCGTCTCGACGGCGATGCGTACAACGCGTTCAAGGACGACTGCCTCGAGAAGGGCACGCTGTTCGTCCGGCTCCCCGACGGCTTCGCGCCCGAACACGTTGCGCGCCAGGTGATCCGTCAGGTGGGATGGCGTTTGCGACAACGCCACGAGGAAGGGACGCAGGATGCGTCCGCTGACAGCGACGCTGCGAACACGACGGCCGCTTCCGCAGAAGTGCCCGCGTCCTCCAAGAAGGGCTGAGCGCCGAGCGGACCGGGGCGTCTCGAACCTGGGCACGTGATGGCTCCGGTTTCATTCTCGACTCGCCGCAGGTCGATGGGCTCCTACGGAGCTCTTCGTGCGCCTTCTCAATCTCATCGTCTGCTTGGCCTTGACGGCCTGTGCGGCACCATCGTCGTCCGCGACGCACATCGCGTACGACCGCGTGGAGAGCCAGGTGTTGGAGGCCGCGCCCCGATCGAGGGCACGCTCCCTGCCGCACCCCGAGGTCACAGCCCTGTCCGTACCGCGACGTCCCGTGACCCTGGACGGTTTCGCCCTGGACCTGGGCGTCGGGGAAGCGCCGTACGACGACGGGCCGAAGGCCTTCGACCGATTGCGGAACGGACGGGCGGGTTTCTCGGACGCTTTGATCCGCGTCAGCTACGAGCACGCGCTCGGAGGCGGTGCTTTCCTGGTGGGCAGTGCGTCGGCCTTCCGCGTCCAGGACCAGCAGATCTTCCGGGCGCTGGAAGACCTGAACATGTCCTGGGCGGTCATCGGCATTCGGATTTCCTTCTGACCCCGCTCCGAGCGGGTTCTGCGGGCCCTTTCTTAAGCGTACGTGTCCTCGGGGGCAGTTTTTGGGTCGCCTACCTCAACCCTGGAGGGAATCCCCGTCGATGGGCTCCTTGGACTCTCAGGACCCCGACCTATGAACCGCCCCAAGAAGATCACGCGCGACGAGATCGATCGCCTCACCGACTCCCTCGAAGAAGCGGTCCTGGGCGATCACGACCGCATTTTCGCGATCCGCGAAAGCCTGAAGGGACTCGATGCTCGCATCGAGGGCTCACCTCTCCAGTCCCAATCGGTCGTTCTGGAATCCGTGCAGCGCATTCTGGGCGAGGTCCTGCGCCGCGGCGACGTCACCGAGAAGCTGGCGCTCGAGATCGCGCGCGACCTGACCGGCCACCTGGCGGAGAACTGCGAAGGCCGTTCGCCGAAGTTGCAGCTGGGTGTCACCAGTCCCGCGATGAAGTACCTGGGCATCGATGGCGAGACCGATCCGCCGCCGGCGCCCGGCATGCACGAGACCCAGGAGATGTCCGTGGACCTCATCAACGAGACGCGCCTCGGCCACATCCTGGTGAAGATGGGTGTCATCGACTTCGACGTCCTGGACCGCGCGCTCGGCATGCAGCGATTGAACGGCAAGAAGCTCGGCGAAGTGCTCGTCGCGATGGAGGCCATCGGCATCCACATGCTGAACAACGCGCTCGATCGCCAGCGTGAAGAGACCCTGCGTCTCGCGGGTGGTATGACGAACACGCCGTTCAAGCCGGACTCGTCGAGCGGTGGATTGCAGATGCGCAATCCGCGGGGCTGACCGGGTCTCCCGGCGACGTCCGTCACCCGAAACACTCCAAGTACTTGTGGCCCGCGCCGGTGGCGATCAGGGCCACATGTTCGTTGTGGCCGATGTGGTCCTCCGCGCGCAGCGTTGCGAGCGCGGCGACGAGGGCGCCGACCTCGGGCGCGCCGAACAGGCCTTCGCTCCGTCCCAACCGACGCGTGGAGGCCAGCAGATGCTCGTCCTCGATCGCGATCGCTCGGCCGTGACTCGAGCGCAGGACGTCCAGCATCCAGCGATCTCCCTTCGGGGTCGGCACGCGGAGGCCTGCGGCGCAGGTGTGCGGGTTCGCAGGGGCAGTAGCACGTTCCGCACCGGACGCCCAAGCCTCGACCATCGGCGCACAGCCCGCGGCTTGCACCGCGATCATGCGCGGCCGAGGCGCGCCCTTCGGCAGCCAGCCCATCGCCTCCATCTCGTCGAAGGCCTTCCAGATCCCGACGAGTCCCGTGCCGCCGCCGGTCGGGTAGAGCAACACGTCGGGCAACGTCCAACCGAGCTGACACGCCAGCTCAAAGCCCATCGTCTTCTTGCCTTCGACGCGGTACGGCTCGGCCAACGTCGAGAGGTCGAACCAGCTATGCTCCGCCGCGCGCTCGCGAATCCATCGCCCGCAGTCCGCGATGGTTCCCGGCAGCAGGTGAACTTCGGCTCCTGTGACCTCGGCCTCGATGCGGTTGGCCGCCGGTACGTCCTGGGGCATCGCCAGAACGACGGGCAGACCCGCTCGAGCACCGTAGGCGGCCAGGGCACCTCCCGCGTTCCCGGCGGACGGAACGGCGAGCGCCGTCGCTCCCCCGGCTTTGGCCATCGTGACCGCCACGGACAAGCCGCGGGCCTTGAACGACCCGGTCGGATTCTGGCCCTCGTCCTTGTACGTGAGTCGGGCGACGCCCAGTTCGGCGGCGAGGCGCGGCAACTCGAGCAGCGGGGTTCCCCCTTCGCCGAGCGTGACGGCGTGGCTCGGATCGGCCAGGGGGAGGACCTCGGCCAGGTCCCAGAGCCGGCCCGGACGGGACGCGTAGGTGCTCCGATCGAGGGCCGCGCCGGCGGCTTCCAGGTCGTAGCGCGCAGCCAACGGGGCCTGGCAGTCCGGACACGCGCGCGGCAAGCCGAGCGGTGAGAAGCTGCCCTCACAGGCCGTACATTCGAGGTGAGTCAGGAACATGGGGCCCAGCATAGGCGTCCCAGACACCGCTCGAGGAGCGTCGCGATCGCACTTGCTTCAGGTTGATCGAAGGCATCGCTCGAATCGGGTCCTTGGATCGGGCTAGAATCCCGCCGTCCCAAAGACGCCCGTGATATTTTTTCGACGCAAGAAGAAGGCGGCTCAAGAAGAGCTGCGCCAGCACTACCGGCGACAGCCCAGGAAGAAGGACTCCCTGGGCGCGAAGCTGACCCTGCTCGATGGCCGTACGGCCAGCGGCGACCTGGTCGATGCCAGCGCCGGGGGCGTAGGGGTCCAGGTCACCCCGGACCGTGATCCGGAACTCGAGGAGGGGGCCCAGGTCGTTCTGACCCTCAGCTCGTTGCACCACGGCACGCAACTGCAGACCGGCGCGGTCATTTGCAGTCGGCGCGAGGTCGACGGCAACGTGCGCTACGGCTTGGCCTTCGTCGATGCCGAGCGACTCTTCGAGAACCTCGACAACTACTTCGTGCGCTTCCTGAATCGGCGCAATGTCGTGCGGGTGCGTCCCGCGCTGGACGTCAAGCTGAAGGCGCGTGTCATGAACGAGGGTCGTGAAGAGACCCTGATCGTGCACGACCTGTCGATGGCCGGGATCGGGCTCGCCGTGACCGCCCAGAACCTCGTCTGGTTCGAGAAGACCGAGACCTTCGACGTGCACGTCAAGTTGCCCAAGATGGCGGGCGAGTTCACCTGGCCCGCCCAGAACGTTCACGTCACGTCGGTCGGCGATGCACACCGCGCTGGCCTTCAGTTCGACCTGACGAACCTCAAAGGTCAGGACTCGGCGGTCGAGGCCATCAAGGCCTGGGTGGCCGCCCGCGAAGTCGAAATGGCTCGCTGGGACGCGCCCAGCTGATTCAGCTCTTCGCGGCGTTCCACGCGGGACGCGCGGGCGGCGTGAACGACGCCAGTTGGTCGAGCAGAGCGCCGGCTCGCGTGTCGTGCAGCAGCATCGACCGATACTGCGCAGCGAGGAATCCCTCGTCACGACAACGGTCGAGGTGTGCGACGAGATGCTCGTAGTAGTCCTCGACGTCGAGCAGTCCCATCGCCTTGTCGTGAACGCCCAACTGCGTCCACGTCAGCACTTCGAACAACTCGTCCAACGTGCCGTGCCCACCGGGCAGTGCGACGAACGCATCGGATTCACCGATCATGATCGCCTTGCGCTCCTCCAACGTGCTGACGATCACTTGCCGCGTCAGGCCGGTGTGCGCGACCTCCAGGTCGACCAGGCCTTGCGGGATGACACCGAAGACCTCGCCTCCGGCTTCGAGCGTGGCGTCGGCGAGGACGCCCATCAGGCCGCGTGCGGCGCCGCCGTAGACCAGACCGATCTCGCGTTCGGCAAGTTCGCGGCCCAGGTTCATGGCGGCTTCGACATAGGAGGGCCGGGTCCCGAGGGAGGACCCGCACCAGACGGCGACGTGCTTCATGACCGGACCTTACGGCGCCGGCGAACCAGGTGGGGGAGCAACCACAGGTAGACGCCCGTTCCCCACAGGATCAGCAACAGAATGCCGGCGGGCAGGAAGACCAGCAGTTTGACCTTGTCCGAGAACCACGACCCGTCGTGCAGGGATTCGAGCCAGTCGGAGCGACGCTGTTCCGAGGACAGGACCGCGCCGGACAACGTGTCGATCTGGACCTCCCAGCCGTTCGCGCAGCGCACCTTGAGCATGCCTTTGGACGGGCGCACGTCGAGGCGGTCGATATCGGCCCAGGTCTCGACCTTGGCCTCGGGCACGGCGGCCGCGATCTCGAGCACCCGTTCCCACGAGATCGCGAGTTCGGTCGTAGAGCCCGAGACCGTCGCCGGCTGCACCCACGACCAGTCCTTCTTCAGCTGCAGGACGAGGCCGGTCACCAGGATCACCAGCGCGGGCGCGGCCACCAGCAACGCACCGACGCGGTGCACCTTGCGATTCCACTTGGGCGCGCTCATTCGTTGGACTCGGCCTGGAAAGGGGTGCGCCACGTCTTTGCGGGCAACGTGCCCGTGAGCGATTCGAGGAATGCGACGAGGTCCTGCTTCTGCTCCTCGTCGAGTCGCAGCGGCACGACGACCGTCTCGACCGACGGAGGACTGGTGCGTGCGCCTTCGAGCTCGGAGTAGAAGTCGACCACGTCCCGCAACGTCGCGAACTGACCCTGGTGCATGTACGGCGGCGACAGCGCGACGTTGCGCAGCGACGGCGTCTTGAACTCGAAGTTCGCGTGGTGGTGTTGCGGCAGGTAGTCGAGCATCTCGGAACCGGCCACGACATCGTCCGACCAGGCGCCGCGACCGTTGAACGGGTCGGCGACGACCTTTTCGAGGCCGCGTTGACGTCCCAGGTCGTCGACCGGTCCGTCACCAGGCGGCAAACGCAGGTCGTGGAACTCGCGATCGGAGAGGAGCGGGCCCGAATGGCACAGGAAGCAGTTCGCCTCGCCGACGAACAGGTGCAGTCCACGTTGCGCGGACGGCGACAAGGCCGCCAGGTCCTCGGCGTCGCCCGAACGCAGGCCCCGGACGAATCGGTCGAACGGGCTGTCGATCGCGACGAGCCTGTGCTGGTACGCAGCGAGCGCTTTGCCGACGTTGGCGAAGACGTCGTTCACGGCCGCACGATCCGCGTCGGTCATCGCGTTCCAGTTGCGTTCGTGCGGGTGGAAGAAGGTGTTGCCCGCCGCGTGCGTGTGGTGTTCCTGGCCACTCGCGCCCGGCTTGCCATGGCTGCCGTCGTCGCCATAGGCCGGATCGTCCTTGGGAACGGGCCGGCCGACCAGCGGAAAGCGTTCGGTGTCCTGAAGCGAAGGCAAGGGCCCGAACATCGCTTCGTAACGCTCGCGCAGCCGGTCGTCCGAAGCGATCAGGTGTGCGGTGCCGAGCCGCGTGCCGGCCATCTCGAGAGGTGCTTCGATCACCGCGCAAGCCTGCGACCACAGGCTGTCCGCACGGCCGTCCCAGAAGAACCAGCGGTGGTGCGCGATGTTCAGCAAGGTCGGAACGTGACGTTCGAGGCGCGCGACGCCCTCGCTGACCGTGTGCGCGTCGGCGAAGCCGTGGTCGGGCAGATGGCAGGTCGCGCAACTGTGCTGTTCGCCCTTGGACAGCCGCTCGTCGAAGAACAGGAGCTGTCCGAAACGTGCCGCTCCCTCGTCGTCGGACCAGCGGTTGGTCGGATCCGTCGCGTGCGCCGGAAGGGGCGACAGGTGCAGGACGCGGCCGATCTCGACGTCATCGAATCCCTCGGGCAGGACCGCGAAACCTTCCGGGTCCTTCGGATCCGCGTTCTGGCAGGCGACGATGAGCCCGGCCATGACGGGGAGTGCGAGCGCGATGCTGCGCATCAGTCGACGTCCAAGGTGAACGTGCTGCGCTCGGCCCGACCCGCTTCGATCACGTCGATGTGGACGATCCAGCGGCCGGCCATGTGCAGCAGGACCCCATCGATGCGGTACAGGCCATCACCCAGTTCCGTCGAGCGTGGTTCGCGCAGCATGCCGTGGCCGTGGCCGGGCATGTCGCCCTGGAAGACGACCTGGGCGCCCAAGACGTCGGAGCCGTCCGCGACGCGCTGCACGGTTGCGATCAACTGGAACGGTTCGTTGTTCGGAATGGGTGCGCCGTCGAGCGTGCGCCATTGGACGGCATAAGTGCCGAACATCGTGTTCGTGGCGTGCGTCCACGATTCCGTGTTCGCGTCGTCCACGTCGCTCGTGCGGCAACCCGCCACAAGGGCGCCGAGGGCGAAGACCAAGACTGCAAGACCGAGGAGCGTGCGTGCCATGGGCAGCATTCTACGCAGGCGCGGCGCGCAGTTCAGCCCGGCTCCGCTCCCAGGTTCGGTTTCAGAACGGCAGGCCGACCGAGAAGTGGATGACCCACTCGTCCTCGCCGCGCCTGCGGTCGGGGTTGAACGCGGCGTCCAAGCGCAAGGGGCCGACCGGGAGCATGTAGCGCAGGCCTACCCCGACGGCGCTGCGCAGATCGTTGAAATCCAGGTAGTCGTCGGCGTCCAGCGTGACGTTGCCCAAGTCCCCGAACAGGGCTCCGTGAAGTCCTGTGCCAGCCATGTCGTGTCGCCACTCCAGGTTGAACACCGAGTACGTCTCGCCCCCGATCGGCTTGCCGTTGACGTCCGCGGGTCCCAGGTCGTCGAACTGGAACGAGCGCACCGTGTTCTGACCGCCGTTGAAGTAGCGCTCCTGCAGCGGGACGACCTGGCCGTTCATCGGGTCGATGATGCCGGTTCGGAAAGCCACCGCGATGACGTCGCCCTCGCGGATCGTCGTGCTCTGGGTCGCGCCCAGGTCGATCCGCGTGAAGTCGAGGTCCGAGCCCAGGGATTCGTCGCCGTACTCGAAGCTGAAGTCCGCTTGATATCCGTTGCGCGCCAGGAGAGGGGAGTCGCGCCTCTCGATCGTGTGGCTGATCTTCAGGGACGACAGGTCGACCTCGGAGCCGAATTCACCGGAGCCCGCACCGATGAGCGGTGTTCCGCCGCTCGTGATCTCGACCTGTCGCGAGCTCGTCGCGCGCAGTTCGTAGGCGAAGGACGTCGCCGTTTGCCCCGTGACATCCCACTCGTGCGTCAGGGAGGCGTTCATACCCGTCCTCTGGCTCTCGAACGAAGGGTGTACGCGGCGTTCGTGGTCGAACACCAAGCCGCCGATCAAGGCGTCACCGAACGTGAAGGGGTCCGTCAGGCCGACGACACCACGGAGCGTGCGCACCGCGGCGAGGGCTTCGACGCGCAACTGCCGGCCGGTGCCCAACAGGTTGCGTTCGCGGAATCCTGTCCGCATGCGCAACAGCTCGTACGACCCCCAACCCGGTTCGACGAACACCTCGATGGACTCGCGTTCCTCCAGGTCGAAGATGAGTTCCCGTTCGTGCCCGGCGCCCTCGAGGCTGGCATCGACGCGCGTGAAGAGTCCCGTGCGATACAGACGCTCCAGCGTCTCGCGAATCCGGTGCGCGTTCGCCAGGTCGCCGGCCTGGATGCGCAACCGGCTGCGCAGGAACGCGTCGCGCGTGTCC
Source organism: Planctomycetota bacterium (assembly GCA_029259575.1). Taxonomy (GTDB): domain Bacteria; phylum Planctomycetota; class UBA1135; order UBA1135; genus JAJDEX01. The sequence goes on from JAJDEX010000223.1 coordinate 10,252, forward strand.
GGCGCGCCCTCGAACTGAATGTCGGTCACCGTCACCAGGTCGCCAGGATCCAAGGCGATCGAGATCGCCACTTCGGCCTTGGCGCGATCGATGTCCAGCGTGACGTCGACGAACGCGTCGGGATACCCCGATTCGGTGGCGTGCTGCAGGATCGCACCGCGCAACTCGTGCTCGAGCCGTGGCGTGAACGTGCGTTGTCCCTGGCCGGGTCCGTAGCGTTCGACCAGGTCGTTCCAGTTGCCCAGAGTCTCCGCGGTCCCACCCACGGCGGTCAGTGCCGCGACGCGGTAGCGGCGTCCTTCCTGGACGTGGACGCGGATTCCAGCGTTGGCTCGTTCCGCATCGAACTCGACCTCGGCAGGCTGGACCCGGGCATCCAGGAACCCGCGGGCGACGTACTCGGCCTCGATGCGACCGGGCGCGCTCTTCACGCGGGACGCGACGTAGACGGGATCGCCGGTGCCCATCCAGCCGGAGCGTGGACCTTCGAAGAACGTGGCGATGTCCCTGGAGTCCAGCTCGGGCGTCGCACTCAAGCCAGACGGCTCGACCCACGACAGGCGCGTGCGAGGACCTTCCTGAACCAGGAACCGGACCCCGTGGTTCGCGTCGATCTGGTACTCGACCTTGGCGAACGCGTAACCGATTCCACGGTAGTGCTGTTCGATCCCGAAGGCCGCATCGTCGATGTACGCGGGCTCGAACTTGGACTCGGCGTAGTCGTTCAGATCGAGCACGATCTGGCGCCGAAGATCGCGCGTGCTCACGGACCCATTGCCTTCGATGTTCATCTCGAACGACTCGACGGCGGGGCCTTCGCTCGGGTCCGGCGAACTCGAACATGCTGCCAGGATCAGGCAGGTCAACGTGAGGAGGCGGCGCATCAGCGTAGGCGCAGGGTGAAGCGCAGCCCCATGTTGAAGTCCTCGAAACGGTCGCGTTCGGCCACGATGTAGATCGCATCCCGTTCGTCGATCACACCATCGGCCACCCGGAAGCGCGCTTCGAGCGAAACGGTGCCCTTGTCGGAGATCTCGCGTCCGCTCTCGTACTCGAACCGGTCGATGAACGACTCGTCCTGGTCGAGCGACCCGTCCGAGAAGAACGCACGTAGGGCATCCTTCGCCAGGTAGATGGTCAGAGCTTCCGCCGCCTGCCGCCCCGAGCTCTGGCTCGGCAGTCGCCCCGTCAAGAGCAGGATCAGGATGTCGTCCTGGGGGAGCGGCGGCGACGAGCTGAGTTCCACGACCGGGTCCGCGGTCGAACCCGTGATGTGGCAATTCACGTCGTACCCGATCATCCGCGACTCGCCGTAGATGTCGAGCGTCGGGAACAGGGGATTGGACTTCGAGAAACGCACGCTGCCGCCCGTCAACGTCAGCGAACCGCCCGGCAGCGACAAGATCGTCGATTGCACGAACACCGCGCCGTCCGGGTGGATCCCGCGCCCCGTTCCCGTCAGGTGCAGGGAAGCCTTGGCCGAACCCTTCATGAGGTTGCCGATCAGATCCACGGGCTCGACGGTATCGACCTGGACGTCGAAGCGCAGGTCGGCCAAGGGTCCGGTCTTGAACGGAGCGATCAGGAGCCCGACCTGTTGGCTCTTGAACCCGGAGCCTCCCTCGAGCACGCCGAGCAGGTCGATCGACTGGGTCACCCGGCTGTTGCGCAACCCGATCTTGCCCGTGGCGCTCATCGCGTCGAGCGGACCGACCAGCGCGAGGTTCAGGTCGGCACGCATCCGCAGGTTGGCATCGCGCACGAGCAGGACGTTCGTGCCGTCGATCTTCAGGTCGAACACCGGTTGGGCACCCGACCCGTCGACCGTGCCACGGGCCGTGACGGGCGCAGCGCCCAGGCGGGCCGTCACGTCGTTCAGCGTGAACACCCCGTCCAGGAAGTCGCACGTCCCGCCGATGCCGTCGATGATCGGTGCTCCGCGCGCTTTGAACAGCGCGTCGTTCAACGTGAGGGAGCCCAGACCGCTAGGTTCGCCCAACGTGCCGGCCAGGTCGAACGTGACGTCGATGGATCCCGCGCTGCGCTGGATGCCGGGGTCGAGCCCAGCGACGAACGTCAGGTCGGGCGCGTGGATCTGGCCTTGGGCGTCGAGGGCGGTTTCGAGCGGAGCGAAATCGTCCGCGGTCCAGGCCGTGACGTCTTGGGGGAGTCCGATCGAGCCCGTCAGATCGAGCGTCGTTCGATTGGGTAGATCGACGTGCAGCGTCTCGATCGCGAGCCCGCTCTCTCCGAACTGGCCGCGGAGCGCGACTCTGCCGGGCGACACCAGATCGCCGGTGGTGACGTCGGGCGTCGAGATCACGAGACCTTCGACGTCGACGTCGATCCGTCCGCGCAATTCGCGCCACGTGCCCGAGAGATCCAGCTCGAACGACGAGGGTGCGGCGATCGACGTACCGATCGTCGCGTGCAACGGGAGCGAGACCTGGAGAGGGGCGGGGACCTGGCCGCTGGCGACCAGCGTGAGATTGCCGTCCAACCACGGGTTCGCCGCGCCGGGCGCATACGGCAGGTGACCTTCGAGGCGTGCCAACTGGTCCCCGTGGTACTCGGCGACGAGTTCCTTCAAGTGCACGCCCGCGGCATCGAGGGAACCGTCCCACGACACGACGACCGGTTCCGCGGCGCGCAAGTCCTCCGCCCCGGAGCTCCCATCGAACACGAGGACGGTGCCGTCGAGCACGTGCATCCAGGTCGCACCCTTGCGCGCGGATCGCAGGTGTGCCGAGAGGTCGCCGATGACAACGCCCGTCGGTAGCACGCTCTCGAGGAACGGCATCGGTTCGATGTCCTTCAGCTCGACCGCGAAACTCGCATCGTCGCCCAGGAACTCGCCGTTGGCCTCGATGCGTCCGCTGGGACCTTCGAGAACCAACCCTTCGATCGCGCGGCGTTCCCCGGTCCAGACGATCGTGGTCGGCTCCTGGAGCTCGAGGCCGACCGCATCGTCCGAGCGTGCGACGAGCTGTTCGATCGACCACGTCCCGTCGGCAGCGCGGATGTTCCAGGACACGTCGCTCAGCGGCGTCTCACCGATCGTCAATCCGCTGACCTGGCCGTCGATGTGCCCGTTCGGAGTTCGCCAAGGTCCGTCGAACGTCCCGTCGATCTGAATGCGCCCACCGGGGATGATCCAGGGGCGCAGTTGCTCCTCGGCCTCGATGGCCAGCGACAGCGTGGCGGCCTCGAACGACTGCGTCGCGAAGTCCCACTTGCCGGAGAGCTGCCCGATGCCGAGGCCGCCGTCGAATCCCGAAGGCTTCACCGTCACGCCCTCGGGCGTGGAGAGGGCCAGGAGCGTGAGGTCGCCCAGGTCCAGTCCGGCGACACGCACAGCGGTCCCCTTGAGGTCCGTGAGACCCATCGGATGCAGGACCGACCCTTCGAGGATCACCGAACCTTGCAGGCTGCCGGACCAGTCCTCGAACCCGAACAGCCTTCCGAGGGGGCCGAGGTCTTCCGCTTTCGCCACGGCGTCCAGATCGATCGGCCAGGCGACCGAACCGTCCTCGCTCGCGCGTTGAACCTTGGCGCCCACGATTTCCAGGCGCGCACCCGAAGTCACCAACTCACCGCGAAGCAAGCGGAGCGCGCCTTCGTGGAAGTCTCCCTCGATGTCCAAGCTGTGCTCGGGCGCGGTGCCGGTCGACGCATCCCCGCGCACCAACACGTCCACGTCCGTCGACTTCAAATGGAACGTGCCGGTGAAGGCTTCTTCGTCCGGGATCGGACTCTCGAACGAGATCGGAGCCGACAGGTTGCGTGCCTCGATCGTCGTCGCGCCGGCGAGGACGTCGAGGACCCCCAACGTCGCGACCTGATCCTCGAGGGTTCCGCGTACACGCACTTCGTCGATCGTACGACCGAAGGTGCGGATACCGACCGCGTCCACGCGAACGCTGCCCGTACCGGCCAACGGCTCGGACAGCTGCGTCTCCATCTGCATGCGTACGTCGAACAGGCCTTCGGTGTCCTCGGGCAGGATGCCGGGAACCCACGACTCGACCAAGGTCAGGTCCAGCGCGTCGATCTCGAGGTCCGCGCTCAGGCGTTCGCCATCCAGGACCATGCGCAACGTCGTCCGCTCGCTCGGACCGGTCGCTTCCAGTTCGACCTCGAGCCGGCGGTCCGCCAATCCGCCCAGGTCGATGTGCGACGCGCTGACCCAGGGGCGCCCGTCGAGGTCCACGTGCTCGAGGTCCACCCATTGATTCTCATAGGTCAACGCGAACTCGACCTTGGATCCCAGAATGCCTTCCGGCGTCACGCGTCCGATGGATTGGGCGCCGGCGTCGAGCGCCCACTTGCCTTGTGCATCGCGCGTGCTGGCCGCCTGGAAGTCGACGATCTCCAATCGCGTGCCGGTCGCCTCATGGACGATCACGTCGACGTCGGTCAGCGTCACCTGGGGCAACCAGGTCGGAGCGGCGGGCCACGCAGCGATCTCGTCCGAACTCTCCGAGGATCCGCCCGGACGAACCTCGACGCGCACGCCGCCGGCCTCGATCGACTCGAGCCAGTCGTCGTGACCGCGCACGAGGCCGAGCACGTTCCACGCGACGCTCGCGCGTTGGACATCGACGGCCCACGCATCGCCCTCGGTCGGTTGGGCCTTCAAGCCTTCGATCTGAAGCCCGCCGAACCAGGTGCCCGAGATGTCGTCGACCTCGACCTCGACGTTCGCCAAGCGTCCCAGGGGGCCCGCCGCGCGTGTCAACAATGGGTGAACCGTCCACTCGCGGGACAGATACAGAGCCAGCGCCAGCAGGGACGAGATCCACGCCGCACGCCACAACCGCCTACGCCACTTGGGCTTGCGGGCTCGTTTCGGTTCGGGGTCCGACATGGGGGCGCGGAGGATACCGCCGCATCGAGAGCCTCTCCTTGAGCCAACCGGGAATCTGGAAAGACATGGTGTCGCGCCCCAGCGCCTACGCTGGAGGGCCCGATTCCTGACAGATCTCCCCATGCAATTCGCTCTCCTCACGCTCGCCGCACTGTTCGCTCCCGCGGAACCGCCCGTTCTCCAGGACACGAGTCCGGCCCAAGACCTCGCCGCCGCCCTCACGTGGCGCGAGATCGGACCGTCCGTGTTCTCAGGCCGCATCGTCGATCTGGCCGTGCGACCCGATCAACCGTCCACGATCCTGGTCGCCAGCGGCTCCGGCGGACTCTGGAGGACGACCAATCACGGCACGACCTGGAATTGCATCTTCCAAGACGAGGCCGTGATCTCGATCGGCGCGATCGCCT
>JAJDEX010000224.1 GCA_029259575.1 Planctomycetota bacterium
CTACGGCACCCAGAGTTGCATCGATCCATCACCCGAGCTCGAACTTCACTTCCGCAAGTCGGACTTCCATCGCCTGAGGCTTCGAGCTCCAGGCCTGGGAACGGCCGTCGTCGAAGGTCTATGGTTGGATGTCGACGACCCGCCGCAGGACCTGCGGTTCGAGGTCGAGGGTGGCGGCCGTATCGCCGGCAAGGTTGTGGGGCCGGATGGACTTCCGCACGTGGGCATGCGGCTCTACCTTCACGAAGCCGTGGAGGAGTTCGATTCCCGCCACGTGCCGGCGTACTGGCACTCCCACGTTCAGGCTCACGGACTTCGTTGGGACGTCGTCGACACGGGGCCCGATGGATCGTTCACGTTCGCGGGGCTGGCGCTCGGGAACTACGTGCTGCGAGCCGAGACGGTGGGCGAGCCTTTCTTCGGACGAGGTCTGTTGAACCACGCGATTTCGACCGGATCGAATGATCTGCGTATTGTTCACAGGGACCATCGTGTCTCAGTGCGTTTCGTGGATGAGGAAGGAAATCCCGTCGAACTCGACCCGACCCCGCGCGACATGGAGCACGTGCTTTCTCACGGCTTCTTCGGTCAACAAAGAGATCCCTGGGAACCTCCGACCAAGCTGCAGGTCGAGGTCCGCAAGAGCGACGGGCACGGGCAGGCAACGGAGTTCCAGTGGTTCAACCCATGGACGCCGACGGACGTGCCCGGGGCCTGGTCGTTCCAGGTTCATGGCGGGAGTCACTACCTGATCGGGGTGATCGCGAAGGGGGTGCCCCTGACCGTTCGCGAGGTCCACGTGCCCGAAGGTACGTCGGACCAGGAGATCGAGGTCGTGATCCCCGAACAGGTCGCTCCCGGAACCGCGCGCATCGAATTCGCCGTTCCCGAACAGGGTGAGCGGATGAAGCGCAAGTATCACGCACTCGAGAGCTATGACTGCGTCCTACGCGCTCAGCCGAGCGCTCTGTACTTGGATCGTTGCAAGGTGATGGCTCCGGGCGCGTACGAAGCAGAACTTCCTCCCGGAACGTACACCCTTGACGTCGAAGCCGAGGGCCAGATCCTGATGTGCGGAACGGGGATCGAACCCGAGGCTTATCAGACAATGCCCCATCCTGGTCGCGTGGAGTTTCGCGTGCGCAGTGGTGAAGTGACGACCCGGACCCTTTCGTTCCGCGGCAGAGCGGGCGTCGTGGCTTTGGTTCGCATGGCCGGTGACGACACCACGAAGAAGGTGAGCGGGCGTTACGGATCCCGTCGAGATGCAGACCTGCCCAGGGTCCAACTCGTCGCACGAACCGAGGGGGGCGCCGAGCGCGTGTTGATGTTCCAAGAGGAATGGATGGAGTCCACCGGAGACAACCCACGCATCGGAACGGTCAAGTCCAGCGACGTCGACTGGCTGCACCTCGGCTGCAAAGTCGCGAGTCGAGAGGACCTCGACCCCGGGACCTGGACCTTCGAGGCGCGCATGGACGGGCACATCGGGACACCGGTTACGGTGGTCCTCGACAATGGAGAGGTCCGATTCGTCGAGCTGGAGCTACGGCCCGAGTAACCCTCGCTCGACGACTCGAGTCGCCTTCGTGCTAGCTTTTCCGTCGGTTCCAGGCGACTCGTCGCGTCAGGCTTCGCGATCTGGTCGAGGCTGCCCACAAGCAACACTGGCCTGATCTCGAGAGCGTTCCGTGACGGACGATCACGCCTCAACCCGTGTTGCGCAGGCCGCGCGCGATGCCACGCACCGTCTGGATCAACACGCGTTCGAGCGCGCGATCCTCGCGGCCGCCTTCGCGCCAACGGCGCAGGAAGTCGACCTGCAGGAAGCTCATCGGATCGACGTACGGGTTGCGCAGGCGGATCGAGCGTTGCAGCGTCGGGTCGCGCTCGAGCAGGGTGTTCGCTTCGCGCAGTTCCAGGATCGCGTCGAGGGCGCGCGCGTGCTCCTCGCGGATGGTGGGGAACAGCCGCGCGCCGACGTCGCCGGCGAGCTCCGCATAGCGCGCTGCGATGTCGAGGTCGCTCTTGGCGAGCACCATCTCGACGTCGGCCAGGAAGGTGTCGAGGAAGGGCCAGTCATGGACGGCACGGCGAACCACATCGAGGCCGTGAGCCTCGATGGCTCCGGCCAGACCCGTGCCCACACCGAACCAGCCAGGCAGCACGGCGCGGCTCTGGGTCCACGCGAAGACCCACGGGATCGCGCGCAGGTCCTGGACGCCGCGCATCTCGCGTCGCCGTGCCGGACGGGAACCGATGTCGAGGCGCTCGATGACGTCGATCGGCGTCATGCCCTGGAAGAGCGCGGGGAAGTCCGGCTCGTCGTGAACGAGGGCGCGGTAGGCGGCGCGACTGGTCGCACTCAGAGTGTCCGCGATCGCACGCTGCGGTTCGGTGGCGGCTCGGGCCGGATCTCCTCCAGCCGTACGTTCGAGCAGCGCGCCGAGGCTGACCTCGAGCGTGCGCGCGGCAATTCCACGCAGGCCGAACTTCGCACCGATGATCTCGCCCTGTTCGGTCGCGCGCACGTGGCCGCTCAACGCGCCGAGCGGTGCTGCGAGGATGCCCGCCCGAGGTTTCGAACCGCCGCGACTGGTCGAGCCGCCGCGGCCATGAAAGAACGTCAGTTGGATCCCGAGTTCGACGGCCGCGGCGACCAAGCGCTCTTGCGCGCGATCGAGGGCGACCCGAGACGCGGCGATGCCCCCGTCCTTGTTGCTGTCCGAGTAACCCAACATCACCATCTGGCGACCACCGCGCGCTGCGATGTGAGCCGCGTAGGTCGGGTCGCTGGCCAGCGCACGCAGCACGTCCGGTCCGGCATCCAGGTCGTCGACGGTCTCGAAGAGTGGGGCGACGTCCAGCGGCACGCGACCGTCGTCATCGACGCAGCCTCCGGCGCGAGCGAGCAGCAGGACAGCCAACGCGTCGTCCGGCCCTTTCGCCATCGAGATGACGTACGGGCCCAACGCGCGTTCGCCGTAGAGCGCGCGCGCTTCCGCCAGTGCGCGGAAGACCTCCAGCGTGCTTCGGGTTTCCTCATCATCCGCGTCGGCGTGCGTCGGCATACCGGCCGCCAGCGCATTCGCGACATGGCTCGCGCGTTCTTCGGGTGCCCGATCGAAGTAGCCCGCGTCGCCCGTCACCACGCCGACCACGCGCCTGTGCACTTCGGCATCCTGGCGCACGTCGAGCGCGGCGAGGTGAAAGCCGAACACGTCGACGCGCCGCAGCGCGCGTTGGACCAGCGCCAGACCAGCGCGGGAACCATGGTGGGTTTCGAGGCTGCGCGCGATCAGTTCGAGGTCGGCGCGGAACTCCTCGGGCGGACCGTAGCCGTGCTCGTCGGCGCGGCCCTTGCGAGCGAGGCGCGCGTCCATCAACCACAAGAGCTGGCGGTAGGGCATGTCCGCGTATTGCTTGGGGACGGTCACGAAGTCCCCGGGCAGTTGCGCGGCGTATTCGTGAACGCGCTCGAGGAGCTCATCGTCGACCTCGACGCGGCTGGTCGATTGGGACAAGTGCTCGTGCAGTCCACGCAACTCTTCCCGATAGCGGCGCAGCGCGAGTTCGAGGTGTCGCGACAACGTGGCGCGGATCGTTGTGGCGCCGACGTTCGGGTTGCCGTCCATGTCGCCCCCGACCCACGAGGCGAAGCGCACGACGGGGCGCTCCACAGGAATCGGTCGGCCGAACGCCAACTGCAGAGCGCGCTCGAGTTCCTCGTGCACCGCGGGCACGATGCGGTACAGGACGTCGGAGAGGAAGAAGAGCACGTGCTCGACCTCGTCGCCGACTGTGGGACGTTCGGGCAACTGCTCCTCGGTCTGCCACGCCGCGGCGATCTCGAGCGCGATGCGTTCGTCGATCTTCGCGAGGGCCACGGGATCGAGCGCCTCACCCTGGAAACGCTCGACGAGCGCCCGCGCGAGGCGCTGGTCCTTGCGCAACAGCGTGCGCCGCACCGATTCCGTCGGGTGTGCCGTGAAGACCGGCTCGACCAGGAGCGAGCTGAGCGCGGAGGCGACGTCCTCGGCCGTCGTGCCACGGCGTGCCAGCTCGCAAGCGGACGCGCGCAAGCTCCCAGGTTGCGGATCGCCGGCACGCAGATAGTCGATGCCGCGTCGCAACCGGTGAACCTGCTCGGCGGTGTTGACGACCCCGAAGTAGGCGCTGAAGGCTCGCACGACGTCGAGCGCGCGGGTGGGCTCCATGCCGTCTAGCAGGTCTTCGAGTTCCGATGCCGCATCCGCATCGAGTCGACGCCGACGTCGCGCCGCGAGCCGCGCCGCCTCGACGGTCTCGAACACACCGTCCGGCGCGATCTCTCGCAGGAGCTTGCCCAGCAGCGCGCCGAGCCAGCCGACGTCACGACGTAGCGGACGGTCCTTGAGGGCGAAGTGAACGTCTTCGGGGGGCTGGGTCGTGGGGTGCATGGAAGTTGGATCCTGCGCTCTCGGTTGCTGGTAGGGAAGGCCCTGTCTGTTCGGCTCAGCCGTTCGTCGTCAGCTAAGCTGGGCACAGCCCGGATGGGTGACGCATTCCGATTCCTAGTGGACTGCGTTCGCGGGCAAACTCGAAGCGTGTTCGAGAAGGGGATAGGACCACGCACCTGGGGGTGTGGGGCCTGCACCCTGTTCAGGTCCCGGGTCAACGTCACCGGCCCACCACCCAGAGGTCGCTCGCTAGAATCCAGGATTCTCGTTCTACTGTGACCCCCCCTCGGTTCGCGCCTACCTGTGCGGGCCGTTCGAGAGCATGAGAACCATCGTCACCATTCCTCGTTCCGTAGCCCGTTCGTTTGCTTTGGTTCGACGGCACCTCCTGGGCTTGATCTGCGCGGTTTTCGTGCCATCCACGTCCGCCGCCATGCCGCAAGGCAACCCGGGTGAAGTGCATGCCCTGCTCGTGGGGTGTACCCACTACCCGGAGCTCGAGGCAGCCTTGCCAGGTCAGAGCGTGCGGCTCGAAGGACCGGCCCACGACGTGGACCTCTTCGGCAAGACGCTTTGCAAGGTGATGGGGCTCGAAGAGGGGCGGACCCGGCGACTGGTCGGCTGGCCGGATGAGGATTCGGCGCGACCGACGCGTCGTAACATCTTGGCGGCGCTGGATGCTCTCGCCAAGGAGGCCGGACCTGACGATCTCGTTTGCGTTTACTTGGCCGGACACGGCTCGCAGCAGCCCACCACGAGCGAGGACGAACTGGACCAACTCGACGAGGTCTTCCTCCCTTCCGACGTGTCTGCGCAAGTCGACAAGCGCGGCACGATTCCGGGCGCCATTCGCGATGACGAGATCGGTGCGCACCTTGCCGCGATCCGCAGCACCGGCGCCCGTGTTTGGTACGTGGCGGACTTCTGCCATTCCGGGTCCTCGGTACGGGGACGTGATCCAGTGGTCCTGCGTGGCATTCCCCTGCACGTGTTCGATCCTGGATCGACGCGGCGCACTCAGGGTCGAGGCCGTCCTACCCTCGCATCCAGCGACCTGGACGGCATCGTCGGAATGTACGGCGTCCAGAGCGATCAGTTGGCGCCTGAGATGCAGCTGCCCAAGGGGGCCAGCGACGCAAAGTTCCACGGCGTCTTCACATACTTGCTCTGCCAAGAACTCGTTCGGTCCGGTCCCGCTGTGACGTACGACGTGCTCCACGCCAAGGTCGTCGCTGCCTACCAGGCGCTGCCCTACCGCGCTGCGATCCCGGCGATCGAGGGCGACATTCACCGTGGGCTGCTTTCGGGGGAAAGACGCCGGGGACCCGCCCTGATCGTGAACGTGATCGAAGGGACGAGGGACGTCACGATCAATGAAGGGCGGTTGTCCGGGATCGATGCCGGAGCCGTGGTCGCGGTGAACCTCGCATCTGGGGAATCCGCAATTGTAGACGTCACA
>JAJDEX010000225.1 GCA_029259575.1 Planctomycetota bacterium
GCTGCCGGGTCCGAGTCGTGTGTAACCGGGAGGAATGTGACTGACGCGGTACTCCCGAAAGGCGCAGCACTCCCGCCCCGGGTCCGTAATCGTCCGGCGGATCGGATTGTCGGAGTGCATTCCGCCGTTCACGCGGGAACCCGGCTGCCGCACGCGGACGTGGACGGTCCAGGACGCTAGACTCTCGGGGCAGCCCGCGGCTCCCGGAACGCCGTGGACCCATCCCCCCCGTCGGACCCCGACTATGACGCAGGAGACCCCCCTCCAGGTGGATACGACCACGCTCTTGGACCGCATCGCTCTGCGCGCTTTCGTGCAGACGACGGCGATGATCCACCTGGCGAATTCGCGCAAGGACAAGCGGCCCGGCGACCCCAAGGTCGGTGGGCACCCTGCCAGTTGCGCCAGCTCGCTGCACTTCATGACGGCCCTGCATCTCGCGGTTCGCGAGCCCCAGGACTTCGTCTGCTGCAAACCGCACGCGGCGCCGCTGGACCACTCGCTGCACCACCTGGTCGGCATGTTCCGCCACGGGCGTGACGGCGCGTGGTTCACCGACGAGGAAGCGGAAGGCGTGATGGAACGCCTGCGCAAGTTCCCGCAGCCCGGCGCCGAGGACGTGTTCCAGTCCTACCACGCCGAGGCCGACCCCGATTCCTTCCACTTCCTGCCCTCGGGCTCGGTCGGCATCCCGCCGGTCGCGTCGGTCTACCTCGCGCTGGCCTATCGCTACGCGGCGGACCACGGCTGGGAGGTTCCGGAGAACGCGCACTTCTGGTCGATGATGGGCGACTCCGAGTTCCGCGAAGGCTCGCTGCTCGAGGCGATGCCCGACGTCGCCGAACGCCAGCTCGGCAACGTCACCTGGATCGTCGACTACAACCGCCAGAACCTGGACGGCACACGCATCCCGAACGAGCGCGGCCTCGAGGGCGCGGACTGCGATCGCATCGAGCGCACCGCCGTCGCCAACGGCTGGCGTGTCATCCAGCTGCGCCACGGGCCCGCGCGCATCGAAGCGTTCGCCGGCGAGCATGGTGCGGCGTTGAAGGCGATCCTCGAGAAGGGCCTGTCCGACTACGAGTACCAGGTCCTGGCGCTCAAGGGCGACGCGGCTTCGGCGCGCCAGATGATCAGCGAGAAGTCCGCGGATGCCGGCAAGGCGTTGGCTGCCATGCCGGACGAGCAGGTCTTGAAGGTCCTGCTCGATCTCGGTGGACACGACATGGGGTCGATCATCGCCGCCCTCAAGAAGTCCCGCACCGAGCCCGACGTCCCCTACCTGCTGGTGATCCACACGCTCAAGGGTTGGGGCCTGCCGTGCCAGGCGGATCCCTCGAACCACTCGTGGTTGCCCAAGAAGAAGGAGATGATCGAGCTGCTCGAGGCCAACGGCCTGACGTTGGAGCGCCCGTTCGAACGCTTCGCCGCGGACAGTGACGAGGGCCGTTTCCTGGAAGCGCGCAAGGACACGTTCCGCGCAGGCTGGGACGCCCACAACGAACTGCGGGATCGGAACCTCGCGCGCGTGGCCAGCGAGATCGAAGCCGTCGGCGGTTTGCCCGAGAGCCTCGACATCGACATGTCGCTGTTCCCGATGGCGAACACGCAATGGATGTGGGGCCAGCTCGCCACGAAACTCGTCCGCATCGGGACGCACGGGGACGACCCCAAAGCGGCCGACCTGGGCGCGGGTGAAGAGCGCTGGGTCCCTGCGGCCAAACTGGTGCTCACGATGTCTCCGGACGTCGGAACGTCCACCAACATCTCCCCCGCCATCGACCAGCGCGTCTACGGCCCCGCCGTCAACCTGGGCGAGGTCGAGGACACGTTCGGCGTGACCTACAAGCACCCGGAACTGCACACGACGCAGGATCCGTGGACGCGCCACATCCGCTTCGAGATCGCCGAGGCCAACGCCATGAGCGCGCTCGGCTCGTTCGGCAAGATGGGTTACACGATCGGTGTGCCGCTCGCGCCGGTGATGACGGTCTACGACTTCTTCATCAAGCGCGCGCTCGACCAGCTGTACTACGACCTCTATTGGGGCGCCGAGTTCGTGCTGATGGGCACGCCCGCCGGCGTCACGTTGTCGGCCGAGGGCGCGCAGCACTCGTGGAAGAGCGACATCCAGATCCCGAACCTGATCACCTGGGAACCGATGTTCGCCGTCGAGATGGACTGGATCCTGACCGACGCGCTGCGTCGCCAGGTCGCCCGCGACAACGTCGGTCGCAAGGGCGTGCTGATCCGCGCCGTGACGCGCGGCGTTCCGCAAGCCCACCTGCTCGACAACGTGAGGCGTCAAGCGGCCAGCAAGGCCTCCCAGGTCGGCGCGCTCAAGCCCGCGGGCACCGGCGACGACTGGGGCCAGGCCACCGACGAGTCCACGGTCGCGCCGTTGCCGGACGAGGTCCTGCTGGCGCAGCTCAAGCAACACAGTCTGGCGGGTGGCTACAAGCTGATCGACTGGACCGGCTACGAGGGCTTCGAGCCCGGCGACAACGTCGTCAACGTCTTTGCCATGGGCTCGCTCGCCACCGAAGCGATCGCGGCCAGCGAGATTCTGCTCGACCGCGGCGTATTCGCCAACGTCATCATCGTCTCGTCGCCGGAACTGCTCCTGGGCATCCTCGGCGAGCAGTCGGACTACACGCACCTACGCGAGACGCTCGGCATCAACGGCGACCTGTACGCCGTACAAGGTGCCGGATCCAGCGAAGCGGGCATGGTCAGCTTGGCCGGTCGCCGCGTGCCCTGCGTCGCGGTCTGTGACGGCGAAGCCGGACTGCTCGACAACATCGGATCGATCGTCGGGGTCAAGCAACGCACGCTGGCGGTTCGCCGCTTCAGCAAGTGCGGGCGACCCGACGAGGTGTTCGGCTACCAGGGCCTCGACGCGGACGCGATCGTGCAGGCCTGCGGTCGTTCGTTGGCCGAGACGGCCCTCGAGGATCTGGTGGTGCCGCGGGACCTGCTGGAACGGCTGGCGAATCGTCAGCCTCCGACCGTGCGCGACTGGCGCGCCCTGTGGCCGGACGCCTGACCGCGCCCCCGGTCCTCGCTCGTACCTCGCATGTCCCACGACACCAGGCTCCCGGACGATCCCGCTCCGTTTCCGCCCTTCGGCGTGAACAAGCGGGAGCAGGTCTACGATTCCCCGTGGTGCGGGCTGCGGCGTGACGAGGTCGTGCTGCCCAACGGCGATCCCCAGGAGTACCACGTCTTCGAGATCTCGAACGCGGTGGCGGTCGTGCCGATCACGCGCGAGGGTGAGTTCGTGCTGGTCGGCCAGTACCGCTACACGCATGGCGCGACGCAATGGGAGGTGCCCGCGGGTCGCCTCGAGGACGGGGAAGCCCCCCAGACCGGAGCGCTCCGCGAACTGCGCGAGGAAACCGGCTACGCACCGGACCGCATGGTCGAGTTGCCCGGCTTCTATCCGACGGGCGGCATCAGCGCCCACTACGCGCACGCCTACTGCGCGCTCGACTGCGACCTCGTCGGGGAACTGCAGCTGGAAGCCTCCGAACAGCTCATCGTCCGCACGTTCCCGCGCACCCAGGTCGAGGGGTTGCTGGATGCGGGACGTTTCGCCGACGGGTTCACCGCGCTCTCGATCGCATACGCCTTGCGCATCGTCCCGGAGCTGGCATGACCGGCAACGCCAAGCGCTTCAAGGTGCGGCAACGCCTCGGGCAGTACCGCATCGAGAGCTGCCTCGCCGTCGGCGGGTTCGCCGAGGTGTATCGCGCGTACGACACGGTTCTGGGCCGGCGCGTCGCGCTGAAGATCCCGCTCGACCACTTGAGCGGCCAGGACATGCAGGCGGCCTTTCAGACGGAAGCACGCATCGCCGGCGGCCTGGACCACCCGAACATCCTGCCGGTCAGCCACGCGGCCAAGATCGACGGCCGCTTCCTGATCGTGACGCCGCTCGGCAAGGAGAGCTTGGCCGATCGCCTCGAGCGCCGGGTCGGTCGCCCCTTCACGCTCGAGGTCGTCGAGCAGTTGCTCGAAGCGCTGGCCTACGCCCACGGCAAGAAAGTCATCCACTGTGATGTGAAGCCCGAGAACATTCTCTTGTTCGACGACGGCCTGGTGCGCTTGGCCGACTTCGGTCTCGCCCGCTTGGCGAACCGCACGGTCAACGCTTCCGGGTCCGGCACGCTCGGCTACATGGCGCCCGAACAGGCGCTCGGCAAGCCGTCGCCGCGCTCGGACGTGTTCAGCGCGGGCATGATCCTGTGGCGCATGATGGCGGGCGACATCCCGGAGTGGCCGTTCCACGCGCCCTATCCCGGAACCGCCCGCGCACGTCGGGGCTTCAGTTCGGCGATGGTCGACCTGGCGCACCGCTCCACGGACGTCGAACCGCGCTTTCGATTCGCCGACGCGCGCACGATGCTGCAGGCCTTCCGCCGCGTTCGCGCTCAGGCGGTCAAGAAGACTCGGAGCGCACGATGAGTGGCAACCTCTTCCTCGCCTGTCACCACGAGGCGCCGGTCGCGGTCGACCTCCCGATCGGCCAAGTCGTCGTCGTGTCGCGCCGTGGACCCGCCAAGAAGGTCAACCAGGACGGCGCCCTCGTGCTCCAGTTGAACGGCGTGCTGGTCCTGGCCGTGGCCGATGGCATGGGAGGTCACGCCGACGGGGAACAGGCCTCGCGCCTGGCCCTCGCATCCCTGTCCTCCTCGATCGCCCAGGCCCTGGAGGCGGGCGACGAACTGCGCACGGGCATCCTCGACGGATTCGAGGCCGCCCACGACGCGGTCGAGAGCATCGGCACCGGCGCGGGCACCACGCTCGCCGTCGCCAGCATCGACCACGGCACCGCGCGCGCGATCCACGCCGGGGACTCGTCGGTGCTGCTCACCGGACAACGGGGCAGCCTCAAGTTCCAGACGGTCGACCACTCCCCCACGGGCTACGCCGTGCAAGCGGGGATGATGGAGGAGCGTGAGGCGCTGGAACACGCCGAGCGCCACGTCGTCCTGTCGGCCCTGGGCCACGCAGGCCTGCGCATCGACGTCGGCTCGGAACACGACATCGCCGCACGCGACACGTTGGTGCTCGCAAGCGACGGCCTGACCGACAACCTGACCACGGCCGAGATCATCGAGATCGCACGCAAGGGTCCGTTGCTGGAAGCCGCCGAAAGGTTGGTCGAGTTCGCCGAGACGCGCATGGCGGGTCTGGACGATCCTACGATCGGCAAGCCGGACGACCTGACGATCGTGCTGTTCCGGCGCACGTAACGCCGTACTCCCGATTCGACGTTACGCGCGCGAAGTCGCCGTGCCGAACGCCAGATCGACCAGCCGTTGCTGCTCGGCCTGGTGACGGCGGTGCGATCCGGTCGCGGGGCTCGAGGACTCGGTCCGCCCGGCATAGCGCAACGGACGGCCCAGGTCGTGGAAGCGTTGCAGCACGAACGTCCACGCGCCCATGTTGCGCGGCTCCTCCTG
>JAJDEX010000226.1 GCA_029259575.1 Planctomycetota bacterium
GGTTGGACTTCGATCGTGTCCTCGAGACTTGGGACCGGGCGTTGTCCTCCAGGTGGGCCGGCGCGCCGGTCTGGATCCACGGCGACGTCGCCATCGCCAATCTGCTCGTGAAGAACGGGCGACTGTCCGCCGTCATCGACTTCGGCCAATCCGCGGCTGGGGATCCCGCGTGCGACCTGACGATCGCCTGGACCCTGTTCCGGGACGAGGCGCGCGCCACCTTCCAACGTCATACTGAACTCGACGAGGACACGTGGTGCAGAGCTCGCGGTTGGGGACTATGGAAGGCCATGTTCTCGGTGCTCGATTTCGCCGAAGAGCGTCCCGCCGCATCCTCCGAAGCGCTACGCGTCGCCCGCGAGATCCTGGGTGAATGACGCTCGGTCTCAAGTTTCATGACCACCCACGATTCGCAGCCCGTACGCCCCGACCTCGGTGATCCCGAGCAGATTAGCCTCCTGGTCGACACGTTCTACGCGCGTGTGCGACAGGACGATCTCCTGGCGCCGGTCTTCGTCGGTCAAGCGAACGTCGACTGGGACGAACACCTTCCGAAGATCGCCGCGTTCTGGTGCAAGCTGGAGCTCGGCATCCCCGGGTTTCGTGGTGCGCCCACCCAAACGCACGCGCGCCTGTCGAGCGTCGAGCCGTTCCGGGCCGAACAGTTCGGACGCTGGGTCGCGCTGTTCCACGACACGATCGATGCCGGCTGGGCAGGTCCCCACGCTGAATCCATCAAGGACCGCGCCGTGATGATCGCCAAGGTTCAATCGCAGATGGTTCCGCGCGCAGAACCCTGGATGGGCTAGTCCTTCCGATGGATTCGCGGCCGAACAGGGAGAAGCGGAACGGGGAGGGAAACACCCGTCCCACGCAGGCCTAGGTCGAGGTGGCTCAAAGACGTGAGCCCATCATGTATCGCCCAACCCTACGACTCCGCCTGCTCCTGTGGTTCTCGTGCATCGGCGTCGCCTGCCACGCGAGCCCTCCGCGTGTGGGGACGCCTCCGGCTCCGCGCTACGTTCCTGGTTTCGGACCACCCTGCTCGACCGGCATGCGGCATCAGGCGCCCAAAGAGCACGCGGTGCGCATTCACCTGACGTGGGACGAGTACGTCATCACCGAAGCGATCCTTCGCGTGCAAACCGTCTGGCGCGAAGGAAGGGATCCCATGCCTTCGGTCGCGACCCACAGAATGGGTTCGGGTTTCGACCTGCACCTCACTCCGCGCGAACAGGAGGCTTTGGATCTCGAAGATCAGAAATGGCTCGCGGGCTCCCGACCGCTCGTGCGGTACGCGGGTACGGACGCCACCGGTACGACTACGTTGCGACTCCCCAGCGGTTCGTACTGTGTGTCTTGCACCTCCGACTCCTTCGTGGGCAGCCGCAGTTTCGACGTTGGGCCGCTCAGGAACGACGTCGAATTCGAAGTCGTTCCGGTCGGACCGCGTTACATCTTCGGGATGCCCGTGGACCGTGTTGCGCCCACCGAGGACGCCGCGCGGCAGTTGCTCTTCGAGGTGAACGGTGCATGGCTTTCTTGCCCACAGGTGCGCCTCGCCCTCGGTCACGATCGAATCTGGATCCACGCTGCGCCGCTGGAATGCCGTCGCGTGAAGCTCGTCTCGACCGAAGAGGTCTTCGAGCTGTCGACACCCGAGGTCGAGGGCGGACGGATCACGACTCCGGACGCGCCGGTGTTGCGGACGAACTGGCAACCCGCCGACGAACTGCGCCGCAAGAGTCGCGATCTACCGAGTTGGTTGGATCAAGTCTCGCTCACACCGCACCAAGGTCCTCGGCGCGAACCCTAGGAGTATCCGAGCCACAGGCCGCCTTGATAGACGGCGAAGCTGCAGATCCAGGCGAGTACGGTCATGTACACGAACATGAAGAGCGGCCAGCGCCAGGTCTGCGTCTCGCGCTTGACGACGGCCAAGGTCGACATGCACTGGCAGGCGAGCGCGAAGAACACCATCAACGACAGGCCGACGAGCGCGGTGTAGGCCTTGGATCCGTCGGGGCGTTTCTCGGCGTAGATCTTCTCGCGCAACGTGTCCGAATCCTCGTCGACCTCGTCGCCGATGCCGTAGACGAGGCCCATGGTCGAGACGAAGACCTCGCGGGCGGCGAAGGCACCGATCAGACCGATGCCCATCTTCCAGTCGAAGCCGAGCGGCGCGATGGCGGGTTCGATCGTGCGGCCGAGGCGACCGGCGGCGCTGTGGTGGATCTCGGCGGCGCGGTGCTGGTCGCGCAGCACGACCAGGTCGCGCAGCGCCGTTTCATCACCCGCTTCAACACGGGCTTCGACGGCGGAACGCGCTTCGAGGTACTCGGCTCGCGCGACCTCGTCCTTGGGGAAGTGCAGCAGGAACCACAGGGCGATCGTGCACGTCAGGATGACGGTGCCGGCCTCGGTCAAGAACGCGCGACCCTTCTCCCACATCATGCGCAGCGTCGTCGTGACCTGCGGCGCGCGATAGGGAGGCAGTTCGAGGATGAACGGGACGTTCGGGCCCTTCAGGACCGTGCGCGACAGCACCGCGGCCGCGATCAGCGCGAGCACCGTGCCGAACAGGTACATCGCCATCATCGTCAGCGCCTGAACGGGCATGCCCATCCACCACTCGTCGGGGATGAGGGCGCCGATCAAGAGCGCATAGACCGGCAGGCGCGCCGAGCACGTCGTCAGCGGCACGACCATCATGGTCAGCATGCGGTCGCGTTTCCGCTCCATCGTGCGCGTCGCCATGATCGCTGGGATCGCGCAGGCGAAGCCGGACAGCATCGGCACGAACGCGCGACCGTGCAGGCCGAGCGTCTTCATCAAGCGGTCCATCAGGAAGGCGACGCGGGCCATGTAGCCCGAATCCTCCAGGATCGCGATGAACAGGAAGAGCAGCAGGATCTGGGGCAGGAACACCACGATCGCGCCGACGCCGGCGATGACGCCTTCGACGATCAGGTCGCCGAAGAGTCCGGCGGGCAGGACCTCGCGCGCGTTGTCGCTGATGCTGGCGAAGATCTCCTCGACGAGGCCGATC
>JAJDEX010000227.1 GCA_029259575.1 Planctomycetota bacterium
CGCAGACCATCGTCAGCGCCTCGCACTGGGTCGGGTTGACCTTGCCGGGCATGATCGAGGAACCCGGCTCGTTCGCGGGCAGCTTGATCTCGCCCAAACCGCAACGCGGACCCGAACCGAGCCAGCGCACGTCGTTGGCGATCTTCATGAGGGCACCCGCCGTCATGCGCAAGGACGAGTGTGCGAAGACCAACGCGTCGTGCGCGGCCAGTGCCGAGAACTTGTTGGGCGCCGTGACGAACGCGAGGCCCGTCTCGGTGGCGATCTTGCCCGCCACGGTGGCGGCGTACTTCGGGTGCGTGTTCAGACCGGTGCCGACCGCGGTGCCGCCGAGCGCCAGCTCGAAGACGCCGGCGAGCGTGCTCTCGATGGCGCGGATCGCGTCGCGCACCTGCTGGACCCAACCACCCACCTCTTGGGCCATCGTCAACGGCGTCGCGTCCTGGAGGTGCGTGCGGCCGATCTTGACCGTGTCGCCCCAAGCGTCGGCCTTGCGCTGCAACGCGTCGGCCAGGGCGTCGAGCGCCGGGATCATCCGGTGCACCAGTTCCTCGGCTGTAGCGACGTGCATCGCCGTCGGGAACGTGTCGTTGGACGACTGGGCGCGGTTGACGTGATCGTTCGGGTGGATCGGGGTCTTGCTGCCGAGCTCGCCGCCCAGCAACTGGATGGCGCGGTTCGAGATGACCTCGTTCGCGTTCATGTTCGACTGGGTGCCCGAGCCGGTCTGCCAGACGACCAGCGGGAACATCGCGTCGTGGTCGCCACGCACGACCTCGTCGGCCGCGTTCAAGAGCGCTTCACGCTGCGGCGCGTCGAGCATCTCGAGCTCGCCGAGGTCGATGTTGGCCTGGGCCGCGCACTTCTTGACGATGCCGAGCGCACGCACCATCGCGCGCGGGAAGCGGTGCCCTCCGATGCGGAAGTTCTGGAGGCTGCGTTGGGTCTGGGCGCCCCAGAGAGCGTCGATCGGCACCTCGACCGGTCCCATGGAATCGGATTCGGTGCGAGTGGGCTGCTTGGACATGGTGGCGGTGTCGGTCATCGATCAAGGGGTCCCGCGCCGGCGTCGGCGCAGGGGACCCAAGTGCAAGGGTTGGACTGGCTGCGAGCCAGCAGGGAATCACATCAAGCCGAGGTCGCGCAGCGCCTCGACGTCGTTCTGGACGGCGCCCGCCGTCTTCTGCAGCTGAGCGCGCGCTTCGGCCGTCAAGGGCACCTCGACGATGCGCTGGACGCCCTCGGTGCCGAGAATGGCGGGGACACCCATGTAGACCCCTTCGAAACCGAATTCGCCGTTCATCAAACAGGCGCAGGGCATCAGGCGCCGGGCGTCGTTCAAGATGGACTCGGCCATCGCGACGGCGGACGATGCGGGCGCGTACCACGCGCTGCCGGTCTTGAGGAGCCCGACGATCTCGGCACCCCCGTGTCGGGTGCGGTCGGCCATCGCGTCCATGCGATCGGCCTTGACGAGGTCGGCGACCTGGACCCCGTTGACGGTGCAGTAGTTCGGCATCGGCACCATCGAGTCGCCGTGCGCACCGAGCACCATCGCGTTGACGTCCTGGACGGCGGCGCCGGTCTCCTCGCGGATGAACCAGCAGAAGCGCGACGAGTCGAGCACGCCGGCCATGCCGATCACGCGCCGCGCGGGGAAGCCCAAGCAGTGGCGCATCAACGACACCATCGAGTCGAGCGGGTTCGTCACGACGATGACGATCGCCTCGGGGCTCAACCGGCGCACGTACTCGGCGACGGTGGCGACGATGCGACCGTTGACCTCGAGCAGGTCCGAGCGACTCATGCCCGGTTTGCGCGGTCGTCCGGCCGTCATGATCACGACGTCCGAGTCCGCGGTGTCGGCGGGATCGTTCGTGCCGATCACACGAGCCTGGAAGCCCTCGACGGCGGCGCTCTGATTGAGGTCGAGCGCGATGCCCTGGGGGCGACCTTCGAGGACGTCGATCAGGACGACCTCGGACGCGAGGTTCTTGAAAGCGGCGAGCTGGGCGCAGGTGGAGCCCACGAAGCCGGCTCCGACGACGGTGACCTTTCTGGATTGGATGGATGCCATGGCGTTCTGGCGGGCGAGGATAGAGCCCGGTCTCGAACGGGAACAGGCCCCAGCAGCGAAACGGTGGTCCTCCGCCTGAATTCCACCTAGCCTGGACATCCCCCAGGTCCGTCCCGGGGCTCCCCCACTCCGCGGTTCCGCGTGTCCTCTCCACGGATCACCCGGCCGCTTCCCACGAAGGGTCTCTCCACGGCCCGACCGGTATGGACGAAGCACCCCGCGACGAATGGCTCCAGCTGCTCGATGACCTGCCCGTCATCGTTTGGGAAGCGGCCGTCCCCGGACCGGCCTTCACCCTCGTCAGCGGAGGCGCCGAGCGCTTGCTCGGATACCCCGGGCAACGCTGGATCGACGAGCCCATGTTCTTCCCGTCGCTGATGCACGAGGAGGACCGGGACCGCACGCTCGCGAGCTGCGCGGCCTCGACCGCACGCGGCGAGGATCACGAACTCGAGTACCGCTTGATCTCGGCGACCGGCGCGGTCCATTGGTTCCACAACATCGTCGAGGTCCAGTTCAGCGAAACGGGTGAAGTGTCCGGCATCCGCGGCGTCCTGATCGACGTGACGCAACGCAAACAGGCCGAGCTCGCGCGACGTGAGGCGGAGGCAAGGCTGACGCTCTTGGCCGACCGCGTCGAGGACGTCCTGTGGGTGCGCACGCCCGAACGGGTCCTGTACGTGAGCCCCGCGTACGAAACGATCTGGGGCCGGACGTGTGCCAGCCTGCTGGCCGACGGGACCTCGTTCCTCGACCTCGTCCACCCCGAGGACCGCGGCCGACTCGAGCAGGCGTTCCACGCCTGTCTTTCGGGCGCGGGTACCTTCGACCAGACCTATCGCGTCGTGCGCGAGGACGGCGAGACCCGCTGGGTGCATGCACGTGCAGGAATGGAGCCCTCCAGTGAGGGGCAGGTGCAGGTCGGTATCGCGACCGACGTCACCAAGCGCCTGCAAGAGGAGGAGTCCCTGCGGCAGACGCAGAAACTCGAGAGCCTCGGGCGGCTGGCGGGCGGGATCGCCCACGACTTCAACAACATCCTGGTCAGCGTCCTCGGCAACGCCGACCTCGCCGGCGACGAGATTCGGAGCGGCGGGGACGCTACGCCCTTGCTGGCCGAGATCGTGACGGCCGCGGAACGGGCCTCCGCGCTCTGCCGCCAGATGCTGAGCTACAGCGGACGCGCTCCGGTCGCGCGCGAGGCCCGGGACCTGCGCAAGGTCACACGCGAACTCGAGGGGCTCCTGCGAACCTCCTTGCCCAAGACCGCGTCCCTCTCGTTCGAGTTCTCACCCCAACTCCCCGACGTCTTCGTGGATGTCACGCAGATTCATCAGGTCCTGATGAACCTGGTCGTGAACGCGGGCGAAGCCTTGGGCGGACAGGACGGAACTGTCCGCATCGGTGTGGACCTGACCGAGTGCACGCCAGAGGAGCTCGCCAAGTCATGGACGGGGATTGCGCATGCACCCGGAGCCCGCGTGCGGCTGCGCGTGACCGACAACGGCAAAGGCATGGATCCCGAATCCCAGCACCGCGTCTTCGACCCGTTCTTCACGACCAAGGCGCATGGGCGCGGCCTCGGGATGGCGACGGTCCTCGGCATCGCACGCAGTCACGAGGGCGCGCTGTTCCTGGATACGCAGCAGGGCTCCGGCACGACGATCACGTTGTTGCTCCCGCTGCACGTCGAAGACGCACGCTCGAGCCCGACCGGATCCCGCGTGGTGCTCGTCGACTCCGAGCCGCCGACACGGGAGTTGGCCCGTCGAGCTTTGGTGCGAGCCGGCCATTCCGTGCGTGTCGCAGGGGACTGTGCTACGGCCCTGGACCTCTTGAACGCAGAACGTCCGGATGTGGTGATCCTCGACCCGTCCGATCTCGGACCCCGGACCGACGAACTGATGCGCTTCCTGGACCGCTCCACCAATGACGTCCCGATCCTGCTCACGCCCTCGGGCGAGGTACGTGGGACAGACCTGGATGGGATCGCCGGGGAGCATCTGAAGAAGCCCTACCGTGCGAGCGACCTGCAGCACGCCCTGAGCCGCGCGCTGAACCGCACGCCCTGATCGAGGCACGCGACGATTCCTGAACGGAAACGTTTTCCGGAAGCCCGCAGGACCGACCCTTCCTGGCGGTGGGCCGTGCATCGTTCCGAGGCGAGTTCGTGGACGCCGTCCAGCAGCGGGATCACGGGGTAGTTTTGCGTACCGGGGTGACGATGGGAACCCGGTCTGACTACCCATGGACTCCACACACCGTTCTACCGAAGCGCGCCCCCTGAGCCCCGACCTGCAAGTCGTCGGATCCCTCGAGGGGAACCGTTCTGCTGTTCTGACCCCTGCGGCCCTGCAATTCCTCGGCTCCCTCGAGCGCAGGTTCCGCGAGCGGCGTGCTGCGTTGTTGCGTGCACGTGAAGAGCGCCAGGCCACCTTCGACGCGGGAGCCAAGCCGGACTTCCTGCAAGAGACACGGGCGATCCGTGAAGCGCATTGGCGCGTTCGCAGCGCACCGCACGACCTCCAGGACCGTCGCGTCGAGATCACGGGTCCCGTCGATCGCAAGATGGTGATCAACGCTTTGAACTCCGGAGCGCGCGTCTACATGGCGGACTTCGAGGACTCGACGTCCCCCACGTGGGGCAATCTGGTCGACGGCCAGATGAACCTGATCGACGCTGTGCGCGGTCGCATCCGCCACACCGACGGGGACAGCGGCAAGACGTACGAACTGAACGAGACGACCGCCACGCTGGTCGTCCGACCGCGTGGGTTGCACCTGGACGAACGGCACCTGCTGGTCGATGGCTCCCCCATGTCGGGTGCCTTGTTCGATGCGGGGCTCTACCTGTTCCACAACGCCCATGCCCTGATCGCGAAGAACACGGGGCCGTATCTGTACCTCCCCAAGCTCGAGAGCCATCGGGAAGCCCGCTGGTGGAACGACGTCCTGCTCGAGGCGCAAGACCTGTTGGGTCTCCCGCTCGGCACCGTGCGCGTCACGGTCCTGATCGAGACCTTGCCCGCCGCGTTCGAGATGGACGAGATCCTGTTCGAGCTGCGCGAGCACATCGTCGGGCTCAACTGCGGTCGTTGGGACTACATCTTCAGCTTCATCAAGACGCTGCGTGGTCACGCCAGCGCCGTCCTGCCCGACCGTTCGCAGGTCGGCATGGATCAGCCGTTCCTGGCCGCGTACAGCCAGCTCTTGATCCGCACCTGCCATCGCCGTGGAGCCCATGCCATGGGCGGCATGGCGGCCCAGATCCCGGTCAAGGGTGACGCCGAGGCGGACGCCGCAGCGCGCCAGCGCGTGCGCAACGACAAGCGCCGTGAAGCGCGCAACGGACACGACGGCACGTGGGTGGCCCACCCGGGCCTCATCGCCATCGCACTCGAGGAGTTCGACGCGGTGATGCCCGGCCAGAACCAGCTGCACCTCGACACCGAGGGCGAGGCGATCACGCGGGACGAGCTCCTGGCGGTCCCGAGCGGCACGGTCACGCACGCCGGGTTGGCCCAGAACTTGGCCGTCGGCGTGCGCTACACCGCAGCTTGGCTGTCCGGACGCGGTTGCGTCCCGATCGATCACCTGATGGAGGACGCCGCCACCGCGGAGATCTCCCGCGCTCAAGTCTGGCAATGGCGCCGGCACGGGGCGGTCATCGAAGGCAACGGTGCCGTCGATGAAGCCCTGATCCAACGCGTCCTCGCCGACGAGATGAATACACTGCGCACCGACATCGGTGACGTGGCCTGGACCCGAGGACGCTTCGACGAAGCGGCCCGATTGTTCGAACGACTCGTGCTCGCACGAGACCTGCACCCTTTCCTGACGCTCCCTGCTTACGAGCTGCTGTAGAGCTCGAGCCTGCTGTAATGACGACTCCCTTTCTTCCTGAGTGGTCGGAGCCTTCCGACCTGTTCGCCCATCGATTCGACGGCATTCGCCGGGACTACGAGCCCGACGAGGTCGCCAAGCTGCGCGGTTCGCTGCGCATCGAATACACCCTCGCCGAGCAAGGCGCGCATCGCCTGTGGGAACTCCTGCACGGCGGTGAGCACGTCGCTGCGCTGGGCGCCCTGACCGGCAACCAGGCGATGCAGCAAGTGCGTGCCGGGTTGAAGGCCATCTACCTGTCCGGTTGGCAGGTCGCGGCGGACGCGAACAACGCGGGGCAGATGTATCCCGACCAGAGCCTCTATCCCGTGAGCTCCGTGCCGGACGTCGTGCGCAAGATCAACCAGACGCTCCAGCGCGCGGACCAGATCACCCACGCGGAAGGGGACGACTCGATCCACTGGTTCGCCCCGATCGTGGCGGATGCCGAGGCTGGCTTCGGCGGACCGCTCAACGCGTTCGAGTTGATGAAGTCGATGATCGAAGCGGGCGCCGCGGGCGTGCACTTCGAGGACCAGCTCGCCTCCGAGAAGAAGTGTGGACACCTGGGCGGCAAGGTCCTGGTTCCGACCGCGACCTTCGTACGGACGCTCAACGCCGCGCGCCTCGCCGCCGACGTGTGTGGTGTTCCGACCGTTCTGGTCGCGCGCACGGACGCCAACGCGGCTGGTCTGATCACGACCGACGTCGACGAGTACGACGCGCCGTTCCTGACCGGCGAGCGCACGAGCGAGGGCTTCTTCCGCACGCACGCGGGCCTCGATCAAGCCATCGCACGCGGCCTGGCCTATGCACCCTATGCCGACCTGGTCTGGTGCGAGACGAGCCACCCGGACCTCGACGAGGCCAAGCGCTTCGCCGAAGCGATCCACGCGCAGTTCCCGGGCAAGATGCTCGCCTACAACTGCTCGCCCTCCTTCAACTGGAAGCGTCACCTGGACGACGTCACCATCGCCAAGTTCCAACGCGAACTGGCGGCCATGGGCTACAAGTTCCAGTTCGTGACGCTCGCCGGTTTCCACGCGCTGAACCACTCGATGTTCCAGCTCGCCTCGGGCTATCGCGACGAGGGCATGGCGGCCTACTCCCGTCTGCAAGAGGCCGAGTTCGGTTCCGAGACCGACGGCTACACGGCCACCCGCCACCAGCGCGAGGTCGGCACCGGATACTTCGACCAGGTGCGCACCGCGATCAACGGCGGCGCCTCCTCGACGAGCGCCATGGAAGGCTCCACGGAAGCGGAGCAGTTCCAGGACGACGACACGCGCGCAGCCGGCTGATCCCGGACCTGGACCAGGATTCCGCGGCGCGCTTCCCGATAGGAGGCGCGCCGCTTGCGTTCCACGCGGTAGGGTGCATCCATGAGCGACTTCTACTGCGATGAAGTTCTGAGCGGCAGGACGAAAGTCGACGTCGTGCGGGAGACCGAAACCGTGCTGGCGTTCCACCACACACGGCCCCACTGGCCCGTGCACATCGTGGTGATCCCCAAGACCCATGTGCCTTCGCTGGTCGACCTGGGCGATGCGCCGGACACGCTCCTGCCCGAGTTGCTTCAAGTCGTGCGCGAGGTGGCGGCCCAGGTCACCGCCGAACACGGGGCGGCCCGCGTCCTGACCAACCTGGGCGAGTACCAGGACTCGAAGCACCTGCACGTCCACGTGAACCACGGTGACCCCAAGGAGTGATTCCGGACGATGGGCGGGCCCTTGCCGAGCCCTTGCACGGAATCCGCTCGACGATCGTTAGGCTGAGGTCATGCGAAACGGCTCGAAGATGCTGGCAGGCACGAACCTGTCCCGGGCAGCACTCTTGGCAGTGACTTTCATTTCGATAGTCACTCTCAATCTAGGCGGCGCCGCGCTGGCCCAGGACGACGAGGCCCGTGTCCCCCACCTCCCCGAGGACACGCATACGCGCGAGGCCACCGCCTGGCCGCCCCTCGGTCTCGAGATCGACTTCGAAGGGATCTCCGCTCCGGACGCCAAGTGGGTCGCGGTCGGACGCAAGCTGTTCTTCGACCCGATCCTCTCGCGCGACCACAGCGTGTCGTGCGCGTCGTGCCACCGACCCGACCTGGCCTTCGCCGACGACCGCGCCTTGTCCGTCGGCGTGGACGGCCAACTGGCCGAACGCAACACGCCTTCGCTGCTGAATCGCGTGCTCGGCAAGGCATTCATGTGGGACGGACGCGCGTCGACGCTCGAGCAGCAGGTCGTGCTGCCGATCGCCAATCCCCTCGAGATGGACCTGGGCCTCGAGGCTGCGGTCGCGCGGCTGCGGGACTCCGAGGTGTATGCCCCCCTGTTCGCGTCCGAGCTGGGAGCCCCTCCGAGCCGCGAGGGTCTGACCAGAGCCCTGGCCGATTTCGTGCGCTCCTTGACCTATGGCGGCACGCCGCACGACCAGTTCCGCGAGGGCAACATCACGGCGATGACGGCCCAGGAACAGGCGGGCCTCTGGATCTACGAGAGTCGCGGCAAGTGCTGGCGTTGCCACACGGGCGCGAACTTCTCGGACGAGGCCTTTCACAACACCGGTGTCGGCGTCCTGGACGGCGTCGCGCGACCGGGCCGCATGGGACACACCGGCGACGAGGCCGACCGCGGGCGCTTCAAGACTCCAACGCTGCGTGGTCTTGGGGACACGGCGCCCTACATGCACGACGGCAGCCTCGCGACCCTCGAAGAGGTCGTCGCGTTCTACCGCCGCGGCGGCAACGACAACCCGGGCCTCGACCGCAAGATGGAACCGCTGGAACTCTCCGATCGCGACGCGGCGAACCTGGTGGCCTTCCTCAAGGCGATCACGACGCGCAAGTAGCGCGACCAGGGCTGAGCACGAACGAGGGGCGCGCTCGGTGCATGCACCGAACGCGCCCCTTCCGTTGTCGGGGTCAGTGAACCGGGCTCAGCCCAGCACGGCCTGCTGCAGGCCCTCGTCGAGCTTGCCCAGGAACTGCTGCGTCGTGAGCCACGGGGTGTCCCCTCCGACGAGGAGCGCCAGGTCCTTGGTCATGAATCCGGCTTCGACCGTGTCTACGCAGACCTTCTCGAGCTTCTCGGCGAAGTCCACCACGTCCGGCGTTCCATCGATGCGACCGCGATGCGCCAGACCCCGCGTCCAAGCGAAGATCGAGGCGATCGGGTTCGTCGATGTCTCCTTGCCCTCCTGGTGCTGGCGGAAGTGACGCGTGACGGTTCCGTGCGCGGCTTCGGCCTCGACCGTCTTGCCGTCCGGGGACATCAGGACGCTGGTCATCAGTCCCAGCGAGCCGAAGCCCTGGGCGACCGTGTCCGACTGGACGTCGCCGTCGTAGTTCTTGCAGGCCCAGACGAAGCCGCCTTCCCACTTGAGCGCCGCCGCGACCATGTCGTCGATCAGGCGGTGCTCGTAGGTGATCCCGCGCGATTCGAAGTCCTTCTGGAAGTCGGCCTCGAAGACCTCCTGGAAGAGGTCCTTGAAGCGACCGTCGTACGCCTTGAGGATCGTGTTCTTCGTCGACAGGTAGACGGGCCAGCCGCGCTGCAGACCGAAGTTGAGCGACGCGCGCGCGAAGTCACGGATCGAGTCGTCCAGGTTGTACATACCCATGGCGACGCCGCTGCTCTTGAAGTCGAAGATCTCGTACTCCTTGGGCGTGCCCCCGTCGGCCGGCTCGAACTTCATCGTCAACTTGCCGGGGCCGTCGACCAAGAAGTCCGTGGCGCGGTACTGATCGCCGAACGCGTGACGACCGATGACGATCGGCCGTTTCCAACCCGGCACGAGGCGCGGGACGTTGCGGCAGGTGATCGGCTCGCGGAAGACGGTGCCTCCCAGGATGTTGCGGATGGTGCCGTTCGGGGAGCGCCACATGTGCTTCAGCCCGAACTCCTTCACGCGATCCTCGTCCGGCGTGATCGTGGCGCACTTGACGCCGACGCCGTGCTCCAGGATCGCTTCCGCCGCATCGACGGTGATGCGGTCCTCGGTCCGGTCGCGCTCCTGGATGCCCAGGTCGAAGTACTTCAGGTCGACGTCGAGGTAGGGCAGGATCAGACGCTCTTTGATGAACGCCCAGATGATCCGGGTCATCTCGTCGCCATCGAGCTCGACGAGGGGGGTCTGTACCTTGATCTTGGACATGGAATCCGGGGGGGCTGTTGGGGAGAGGCTGGGCGGCGTGGTGATCGCGGAGG
>JAJDEX010000228.1 GCA_029259575.1 Planctomycetota bacterium
CGCGACGTTCTGGATCCTGGTCGCGCGACCTGGACCTGGGCCCAGCTCGCCGCAACGCGATCCATCGAGGTCGCCCGTTCCGGGCCCACGAGCACCGCAACGGGACTCGGCCACGCCACCGCTCGGCCACGCCTCGACCGGTCGTCGCGAAGCTGGCCTAACTCGCTCCGCACAACGGAGGCCCCCCGCCATACGGCCTGGGATTCCATGTCTCTGCGGGATCGGGCATCGATGGCGGGACTCAGGAGCGAGGTCCGGCCGAGTGCGGAACGAACTAGGCCAGTCTCGGTCGTTGAGCTGGACTCCCGCGTTCACCATGGCCAAGAGGCGGGCCAGAAGGCGGCCCAGAAGGCGGCCCACCGACCGGGCAATAAAAAGCCCCCGAGTCGGTTTGCACCGTCTCGGGGGCTGGGGTTCCAGGCCTTGCTCTTCGGGTTCGCCTGCCAGCAACCGAAGGACCTGGATCCTCGCAAGAGGAGGATTCGGACTCCCGCGCGCGCTCGCTCGTCGACGCGTGGGCTCCTTGTCGCTCACACCACCCTCTATGCCGCTCCCCCCCGGTTGTGACAGCCCGAAACTGGGGAAATCTGTTCGACAACAACCCGCGGTTCGAAAGGACGCGAGTCCGGCAGCCATGGGCGTGTAACGGACCGGTAGCATCCGTGTCATGTCCCGGGACGAATCCTCACCTGCCGTACCCTCACACTGGTCCCGAGCGGGTGCTGGCGAGCACTACGCGGGGAATCGGTGGCGCGATACGCGTGCGCGAGAACGTGATGTGCGCTTGCTCGAACGAGTCTTACACGGCTCGAAACTGCGGGATCATGACCCGCAGCAACTGCGACGCATTCTCGATGTCCCGTGCGGCGCGGGGCGGCTGACCCCGTTCCTGTCCTCGCTCGGAACGACCACAGGCGTCGACGTGTCGCCCCAGATGATCGCCGTATCGATCGGTCAGCGCACACGTGCGAGCGCCTTCGCCCTCCCGTTCGTGGACGGGGCCTTCGACCTCGTGGTCTGCTGCCGGTTGCTGCACCACCTGACGACCGATGAGGACCGTGTGCTGCTGCTTGCAGAGCTCGCGCGCGTCGCCCGTGGCCCGGTCGCCCTGTCCTATTGGGACGCGGCGTCGTGGCACGCCTGGCGCCGTCGCCGCGGCCTGCGCAAGGGGCACGACACGCGCGTCCCGATCCCCCGCCGCCAGCTCGCCCGGTTGCTCGGAGACGTCGGCCTGCGGATCCAGGAACGGGCCCATTCGATGCGTTTCGTGTCGCCCCAGACGTGGGTCCTGGCGGTGCCCGAGTGATCGAGACACGCCAATCCGATATGGGTCGCATCCTGGTGGCCGGCGCCGAAGCCACGGACCGGAATCGCTTAGCAGGATTGCTAATCAATGGAGAGCGACATGCTGCGGTCCAGGACTTCGGCGAGGTTCGGGCCTACGTCAAGGCCAGCGGACTGAGCGGCTCCTCTGCGCGCCGGCACGGATTACGTCGCGTTTTCCTGCGCATCCAACCGCCGCGCTTGCGCGAGTATCAGAACCTGAATTGGCTGCACGCGCGCCTGTTCCAGGTCCCGCGAACCATCGCCGCTGGCGTGCTGTGGCGCGCCGGACTGCCGCGTCATCAAGCCCTGGTCACCGAGTGGCTTCCCGAACACCCGACGCTGGACGACTTCTGGAGATCCACCGACGACGAACAACGCGGAGCGGTGCTCGACGAACTCGCCCGCGAAGTCGCGCGCATGCACGCGCTGCGCTTCCTGCACCGGGACCTGTTCGCGCGCAATCTGCTGGTCGGCCCCGACACCGGGCGACGACGCGTCGTGTTCCTCGACACGTGGGCCGGTGGTCCCGACCCGAGTTTTCGCGGACCCGCGTACGACCTGGCGTGCCTGTTCCTGGACGGACCCTGGCTCGAACCGGAATGGCTGCAGCGCTTCGTCGACGCCTACGTCCGGGGGCGCGCCGTCCAGGAACGACCGGTGGAGCGCGCCGGCTTGCTGCGCGCGGTCGAGGTGCAACGCACGCGACTACGTGCTCGACTCGTCCGCGAACCCGAGCGACTGCACGGCGCGGAGCTCCCGCGCGCGACGCTGCTCGATCGGTGACGCCGTGGACGCGCGAACGCCGCCGTCCACGAAGTTCAGAAGCCGACCAACAGGCCGACGAACACACCGAAGTCGGCGCCCGTCGCCGAGACCAGGTCTTCGTGGAACGACGCCTGCAGGATCGCGTCGTCGCTGACGTCCCAGGCGAAGCCCAGACCCAGGTCCAGGATCTCGCGGTCAATCTCCTCGAACGCGAAGTCGTCGGTGATCGGCGACCGCAGGTGCAGGTTCGCGAGGAGGGAGAGGCGGTCGGTCCAGTTGCGTTCGCAACCGACCTGCAAGCGATACTGTTCGCCGTACTCGATGCCAACCGTCTTCAGTCCGTCCGGCGAAGCGGGCAGGATGACGTCGAAGCTGCCGGTGAAGACCCAAGGTCCGCGTGCACGTTCGATCAGGACGCCCGCGCCGAAGTCGATTCCGCCGTTGCTGAAACCGTCCGCCTCGTCCCCCGTCGGGAACTCGACGCCCACGCGCACGGCGACGCCTGGCCCGTCTTCGTCCTCGCGGCGCACCCGGTGCGTCAAGAAGACGGGCAGGTCGCCGAAACCAAGGGTGTCCTCGGCGAAGCGATAGCGCTGGGCCCCACCCGATGTGAACGACATTCGAAAGTCGTCGACCGGAGCCAGGCTGCGCCCGCTGTCCGGAAACCCGAACAGGTCGTGGAAGTCGTTGACGAACTGATCCAGGAAACCGCTCGACGCGTACAGGGCGGCGATCTCGATCTCGATGTCCGTGTCAGGCCCGAGCCCGTGGCGCGCGCGCACGCTGGCGCGACCGAATTCGCCGTCCATGCGGAAGACGCCCAGCGGCGGCGGCCCACCGGCCTGCTCGAAGATGCTCGACCAGGAGAGGTCCGCGGCGTACGCGGTCGAGCCTTCGGGCTGGGTGCGAACGCTGCGAGGACGAGGACCCAACATCGTCAGAAGCATCGGATGTTGGGGCCGTGTCGCGAGCGGACCGCGAGCCCGGTACGTCACATCGGCTCCCGGTGCGAGCGCGCTGCACCCGGTCATCAGGACGACCAGCAGCGCGACCTTCGCAAGCTTCATGGCGATGTGCGGACCGCGGACCTGCGCGAGGTCGCGCAGTCCGCTGTGCGGTTTGCTCTCGTCGATCACCATGCGACTCGACGCTCAAGCTCCAAAGGGGACATCATTCCGGCGATAGCTCCCATCTTCGAAGTCATCGAAGTAGCGCGTGAGCAAGGGGTGGGCCAACGCCTCACCGCTGGTGTCCAGAATCAGATTTTCCTGGGCGACATAGGTCGAATGCGCGCTGCCATGGACGAGCACGTGGTACCAAGGTTGGTCCCGTCGCGGCTGGCTCTGGTTCGACTGGTACCAGTTGGCATCCGCCAAGCATTCGGGATCCGCATCGACCACGAGGCCGCGATATCCGTACTTGCGGTGGTGCACCAACGTGCCGGGC
Source organism: Planctomycetota bacterium (assembly GCA_029259575.1). GTDB lineage: Bacteria > Planctomycetota > UBA1135 > UBA1135 > JAJDEX01. The sequence goes on from JAJDEX010000228.1 coordinate 3,538, forward strand.
GCGAACCGGCCATCGCCGCGTTCGTCGCCCTCGGGATCGCGGCGGAGTTGGATCACCGCTGGATTGGAGCGTTCCCGGTCGCGTGAGGCAAGCGTTCGTCACTCACCGTCGTCGTCTCCGGGATCTCCGGTACCAGCGTCACCGT
>JAJDEX010000229.1 GCA_029259575.1 Planctomycetota bacterium
AGTAGATCTTCTCGGAGTCCGGAACGGTGCGGTTCAAGGGCCAGGGCATGAGGCGCGTGTTAACGGGCGGAACGCCGGAGAACACCATCTCGCCCGGGTTCACCGTATAACCCAACTGCTGCGGATGGACGATACGCGGCGGATCCTCCGCACCGCTCAGGACGTTGTTCCCGAAGAACTGGAACAGTCCCGACTGGGGGTACGCCGGCAACAGGAACGCGTCGCGTGCTTCGTCGGGGCTGTACCGCGCATGGGACAAGCGGATCGAGAACTCGTCGAAGGAGTCGAAGATAGGCGTGCCGTTCGGCGACCAATACATGCCCTCGATGTCGAGGTCGTGGGTCGCCGGGTTCTCCAACGACATTCCGAAGTCGATGTAACGCCAGACCGTTTGACAGATGGAACCCAGTCCGGACAGGGGGGTCTGCACACCGAGCGCGAAGGGGTTCATCAGACCAGGCACCGACCGGGTTCGATCCACCAACGCACGGAATCGCTCGACCGGCCGCGGGTGGATCTCACCCAGGTCGGCGCGGTACACGATCTGTCCGGTGTACTCCGGTCGAGGTCCGCTCGTCGCGTCCCCGAACGGTGCCTCCTCGTCGACCCCGCTGAACCGGCTGACGCGCCCGCCCGTGAACTGCGATGCGTCGTCCGGACGGATGGTGATCTCGATCGAGGGGAGCTCCGACTGGATCGGATTGCCGGCGAGATCGGTCGGGCCGTCCGCCAGGCTGGCGAGCCGCACGAAGTACGACTCGGCCGTGCCCTGCCGGTGGGCCAACGGCTGATTCGGCAGGAACGTGAACCCGCGTAGATCGAGGGCCTGCGTGACCGCGCCCACGACGTAGTCGCTGGTCGGCAGGGGCTCCTCCCCCGCGGGCGGCACGGCCCGGCGTGTCAAGGTCATCGAATCGAAGGCGGTCAACGAAGCCGGGTCCATCGGCTCGCTGAAGTTCATGCGAAAGGACGTGTTCGTGAAGATGCCCTGCGTCGGGAACTCCGGGAAGCCCGAGGCGATGGGAAACGTGGTCAGGAAACACCCGGCCTGTGCAGCGTCGATCGCGGGATCGTAAGCGGACCGGAATGCCAGGGGGCCCACCGCGGAGTCCTGCCATTCGGCCGGCCCGCTCCACTCGCTGGGGAAGGCGAGCAGCCGCACCACCAGGTCGCCCACGACGCCGGCCGCGACCGGACGGGCCTCGACGACCTCGGCGAACACCCCGGTCTGCACGAGCACGTCCCCGGGCACCGGAGCCTGGGCGCACGCCGACGAGTCGAACTCCATGGCCGAGATGCGGAAGGTCTCGGCGTCCGGTTCGAACACGACCATGGCGTTCGCAGGGATCCGCGCCGGGATCGAGCCGACCAGGACCGGGGAGTTTTCGTCGCGCAGGAACCCGTTGTTCGCGTCCCCCGTAACGTCGCTCCGCCCCCCGGAGCGAACCGCGCGCACGACGTCCTGGGTCACCGAACCCAGATCGACGTTGCCGTTCTGCGTGACGCGCAGGGGATGCTGGCTGAGGTTGCGCAACACGAAGGGCTGGCCGACCAACGATTCGGCGTGCGTCGGGATCCGGACGACCACGTTGGACTGGTTCTGATTGGACGCGGAGGGCAACCCCACGCCGTTCGTGACCAGCGGAGGATCTTGCGCGAAGGACTCGAGCTCGCTGATCGCCAGGTCGATGAGCACACGCGTCGTGTAGAACTCGGGCACGCCGTCCGCTTGGCGATCCAGAAGGTCACCGTGGTTCGGATCGCCCAGAACACGAGCCTCGAACGGCAGGTTCGCCGGAGCCCCGGTCAACACACGCACAGACCGAGCATCGATCGAAGCCGGGTCCAGGAGGTCGTCGAACTGAACCATCAAGGCGGCGTTGCGCGGCACCATCGTGAACACGCCCGAGGACGTCTGCGCCTGGTCCTGGACGAACGACAGGTTCGCCTCCGCACTCGACAGGAGAGCGTAGAACTGATCGAGTCCGCCGTCGGCCGAGGTGTCGGTGACGTCGCGCTCGATGATCAACACCTCTTGGTTCGTGACCGGATTCGAGGTCAACGTGAACTGGTTCGAGGAACTCACCGACGCAGCGATCAGGAACTCGCGGTTCATCGGAATACGCTCGGTCCCCAGCGGACCGCGCCCGAAGACCTGAACCAGCCGCCCCCACGCCATCCGGGTCACGCCGATGTCGGTGGCTTGACCTCCATGATTCGCATCGACGAAGAACCGGCGGTTGGAACCGGACGGATCGTCCAGCACCGAACCGCCGGTGTGCATCACGAACGGCGCACTCGACTGTCCGCCTCCACACGCACCCAGAATTTCCGAACCGACCGCCAGGCAGGTCCCCATGACGAGACCACGCAGGACGGCGCGCGACCACCTGCGTGGCGAAAGCTTGGCGCCTCGGTGGCTCGCGCAACGCCGCGACGAGGATTGTTCGGTGTGGGACGGGGACGCGGGTGTTCGTCGATACATGGTGGGCCTCGCTCGTGGGAGACGCGCTGCTTCGCACGCTCCAACGTGACTTGGGACTGCCGGTCCGGTTCGAACGCAGAACGGGCGAGCGCCAGGGGCGTACCTACGCCGGGTCCTGCGCCGCACCATCGAATGGCGATGCGAACGTGGACCGGAACGGAGGACGCACCGGGAGCGCGCGGACTCGCGTTCGAGTTCGCAGGTCATGCACGGGAACGGTGCTTCACCGTCACCCGCGCCTTCGTGGATCGCGAGTCACGCCGGACTCACGGGGTCCGCCTCGTGCGGCACCGTCGTTCGATCGCCGGAGGAGAGCGCTCCACTCCGGACGGTCGATGGTTGCGGTCCTGGGACCGACCCAGCGTGTGGATCTCAAATCCCATGCCGTTCGTAACGAGAACGCTCGCGGTCGTCGACGAGGGTCTCCGCGCGACCTGTCCCCCTCGAAGTTCGTCAGGTGTGCGATGCGCACGAGCGGTTGTGAACGACCGCTGCGGACCGGGCCAGGTCCGTACATCGATCACGGACGCCGCAGCGCTCGTCCCAGCGAAACTTGCGCAAGTCGGGGCCGGCCGTCCGAGAGCGAAGGGCCGAAACCGCCCTTCGGCTCAGTGATGGGCCGGGATGTACTGCATCGAATCCGCCTGGGCCTCGTCGTCGAGGAACACCAGGTGATCCGGGCGCACCTGGCGCAACGCGTTCGAGTCCGGGCGGTGGTAGCGACGCGTCGTGGAACAACCGACGAAGCGGAAGGCCAGCTCGCGACTGCAATAGGCGCATTGCGCGCGCATCGGCGCACGCGACGGCAGGCTGAAACGGGGCACGACGTGGCGCGGTTCGGTGCGCGAGACGCAGGACGGGTTCGGACACGGGTTGTCACCCGTACCGACCGGCCAGGAGTTGGGTTCGGGCACCGCCGCCTCCGTGACCATTCCTTCCAAGGGCATGCGCCCCATCAGGACCGAGAGCAGCGCCATGCGGATCGGCACGCCGCGGGCGTCCTGTTTGAAGTAGATGCTGCGCGGATCCTCATCGATCTCGCTCGAGATCTCGTCGCGGCGCGGCAACGGGTGCATCACCACGGCGTCGCGCAGACTCTCGGCCGCCATCGATTGCTTGCCGAGGGTCTGGTAGTTCTCGATCGAGCCGTCGTCCTGCTGGTAGCGTTCGGTCTGGGGGCGCGTCATGTAGACGGCGTCCACGCTCTCGACCTGCCAACCCTTCGTGTCCGTGAAGAGCGACAGCTGGTGGGGCTTCTGCGGCGTCAGGTAGATCGCGTCCGAACGATCGGCCAGCTGACCGAGGCGGGCAGCATCGGCGCGCACCGGCTCGACGTTCAACTCGTCGCGCAGCTTCTTGAGCACGTAGTCCGGCATCTCGAAACCGGGCTGCGGCACGCACACGATGTTCGCGCCGAAGCGCGCCAGCGCGTAAGCGAAGGAGTGCACCGTGCGGCTGTACTTGAGGTCTCCGGCGAGCACCACGTCGAGGCCTTCCAGCTTGCCGCGCTCGACGTGCAGGTTGTAGAGGTCGCACAACGTCTGGGTCGGGTGCTCGTGCGCGCCATCGCCCGCGTTGATCACCGGCACCGGCGAGTACTCCTGGGCCAGGCGCGCCGCACCTTCGCTGGGGTGACGCAGCACGATGACGTCCGCGTAGCCACCGCCGACGACGCGCACCGTGTCCGCCAGCGATTCACCCTTGGCCGCGCTGGACGCGTTCATCTCGGCCGCGGTCAACACGCCGCCGCCCAGACGCAGCATCGCGGACTCGAACGACAGCCGCGTGCGCGTGGACGGCTCGTAGAACAGGCTGGCCGAGATCATCCCGCGACAGGTGTCCGAGAATCCGCTCGGATCGTCCGAGAATTGATCGGCCAACGCGAACAAGCCGCGGATCTCCGCTAGGGAGAGGTCGTCGATCGAGATCAGGTGGCGCGTCACAGGTGGACTGGAGGGCGAAGGCGCACTCCCTGAGGGCCAAACATTAGCGGTGTCGAAGGCCGACACCAAGCCCCGGGTCCGATCCCTGATCCCAGGGTCCCCCATCGGGACGACAGGGAGGCTGGCCTAGCTCGCTCCGCAACATGCAACTTCCCGTCCCCTGGATCCTCCGGCGCCCCACGTCCAGGCGCGAGGGTGCTCTGGGAGCGCGTGAGGGTCGATCGTCCCTGTTTGCGGAACGAACTAGGCCAGTCTCGACGGAGGGAGGCTGGGCTGGCTGCCATCGGGGGCGTCAGTCGTCGCGGTCGGCTGCGCCTGGGTCGTCGCGGTCGGCTGCGCCTGGGACACCGCCGACGGCCGCCCTCGAGGTGCGGTCGAACGGGACGGCGCGGCCAGCGAGCCAGGCCTCCTGCGGGTCCAATCGGAAGTGCTGGGCGAACGCGTCCGCCACGCGGGCCCGCGCTCCCGAGGGATCCTCGAGGGCGGCCAGATGCCCGGGTCTCGCTGGATCCGAAGCGCGGCTGACGAGGCGCACCAGGTGTGAAACGTCGTCCGGAGCCCGAGTCGCGGCCCCGTGCCCTTCGGGCTCGAGCCAGAGGACCAGTCGTGCCTCGGCCGCGAGCGCACGGCCGAGTTCCTGGCCCGCGCGCTCGACCCGCGTATTGTGAACGTCGCCAGGCACGTCCTGCGAGAGATCGCGCTCGCCTGCGGTGTCGACCCATTCGACCGGCCAGGGACCGAGGCGACCGTCCGCCCGCACCGCATCGCGCGTCGTGCCTTCCTCGGAACTGACCGTCGCGCGCTCCGCTCCGACGAGCGCGTTGAACAGAGTCGACTTGCCCGCGTTGACCGGACCGGCGATGACGACGCGCGTGCGCTCCAACAGGAACCGCGCCGCGCGACCTCGTTCGGTCAGATCTGCCGCATCGAGGCCCTCGTTCAGCGCGCGATCGAAAGCACCCTGCGCCTGGTCGAGCAGCACGCGTGCGCCCAGTTCGCTGGGAGCGCCGGCGACGAGGGCCGCTGCGCGATCGGCGTGGGCCGTGATGGGCGTGGCGCTCGCGTTCACGCCCAACAGGTCCTGAAGTCGCGCGACCAACGGCGGACTGCCGTGCAAGTGCAACTCGACGTGCCCATCGGGTGCGTTCACCAGCAACGCTTCGTCCAGGTCCTCGTCGCCGTCGCGCAGCCGCACGAGCCCCAAGTCTCCGCGCGCGGGCATGCGCTCCACGCCCAAGCGTGCCAGAGAGTTCCGGGCTTCCGCCTCGTCACCGAGACTGACGACGGCCACGCCACCCGCTCCGGGCGGCGTCCAGCGACCGGGTCGATGGGATGCGGGACGGGTCATTCCAGGTCCTGGACCGCGGCGCGCAGCCCCTGCGCCACCAGGGCGGGCTCCACGACGACGCGTCGACCCAATTGCCCCAGCACGTCGCGCACGAAGGCGCGCGCACCTCCGGTCAACACGATCGGTGCATCGGTCAATTCGGCTTCGGCGGAGATGCGCAGCACGAGTTCGCGCGCGGCGCCGGCCAGGCCGACCGCCACACCGGACGCCAACGCAGCACGCGTCTCGCGACCGAGCGCGGGCACGTCGAGTTCGGGTTCGATGTGCGGCAACTGGGCCGTCCCCCGGGCCAAGGCGAAGGCCAACAGCGAGGGTCCGGGCGCGATGGCGCCGCCCAGGAAGATCGCGCCGCGACCGTTCTCGCCATCGGACGCGCGCACGGCATCGACGGTCAACGCCGTCCCGACGTCGACCACGATCGCGCCGCGACCGACGCGGGCCACCGCGCCGCGAGCCGCGTACAGACGATCGAAACCGACGGTCTCGGGGTGGCGCACGTCCAGCTGCAAGCCGTGCGGGGGATTGATGGGCACTTCGATCTCGAGCGCGGCGGCGAAGCGAGCCGCGATGCGCTCCGCGCGTTCGCCGGCGACCGAAGCCAGTCCGGCCGAGCGGATCGAACCCGCCGCGAACAACGAGTTCGGATCCAGCTTCGCGTGATCCGGTTCCTCGGCTCCGAGGAATTCGGGCTCGCCGCCGGCCGCGTCGAACCGGTGAACCTTCAGGCGCGAATTGCCGAGGTCCAGCGCGACGAACGGATGTTGCATGGCGATGGACCCGGACCGAGGGCGTGGGCGGTTCTGGATCCGCGTGCGATGCGTACGGATCCCAATGGACCGAGGATCAATCCTCGGGGCTGCGGTACACGCGGGTCGAACGACGACCCATGTTCTCG
>JAJDEX010000230.1 GCA_029259575.1 Planctomycetota bacterium
CTCGGCATGCCGGTCGATGCCTTGCGCGAACAGTACCGCGCGTTGCCCGCCCATCAGCGCGGGGAGCGTCGCTCCAATGCTTCTGGGGGCAAGACCGGTTCCCGCCGCCCGAGCCCGGATGCCCATGGGGATTCCGGAGACGATGCACGCCTCGAAGCCCAGGCGAACGCGAACGCGGCCTACGAATCCGCGAACGGTGGGTCCGAGGACTACGAACACGGGGACGGCCTCTCCGTCCACCCCAGCGGGGCTCACCCGACCGGCCCCAGCCAGCCTCCGCGCGATCCGTCCCTGGACCTGCCCCCGGCCCTGCGCCGACGCCTGGAGATCGCCTTCGAAGGCGTCCTGGCCGTCGCGCTGACCGACTCGAACGTGCTGCCCCGCTTGCGCGGTGTGGCCGGCGCCTGCCCGCACGGGGAGCTGTCGACCATCCTCGAACTCCTGTTCGAGATGTGGGACGACGAGTCCGAGATGGACGTCTCCAGCGTCCTGACCCGCCTCGGCGACCACACCGCCCGTGGGCGCGTGCCCTCGCTCGTCGAGTACGCCAAGGCGGCCGAGGACCTGAGCATCCTCTTCGAGGACCAGCTCGGCTCGATCGCGGAAACCGTCCAGCAGGTCGAATACGACCGGCTCATGGCCCATGTAGCTCGTCTCGAGACCGCCGCCGCCCAGGGCGACCCCGAGGCCGCCGAACAACTTCCCGAAGCCCTGCATCTGCTCAACGTCTGGATGCGGAATCGCAACCCCAACACGGGTCCGACCTCGAACGAGGGTCCTGAGACCCGCCTCCCCAACGCGGGAACCGTTGCGACTCCAGCCGCCGCCCAGACGCCCGCCCCGATACCCCTTTCTTAGAACGACGCCAAATCGACCCGGGCTGCGCTGATGGGGGACACTTCCTTCTGGAACCCGTCCCCGACGCGACCCCCCGAGCCCCCCGATCCGGCGTGCGCTGATACCGAGAACCCCCTCGACCGATACCCCATGTCCCAAACGCAACAACTCGAGAACGTCCTGAAGACCCTGGTCGATGAAGGGAAGCGCAAAGGCTTCCTGACCTACCAGGAGATGTCGAAGCTGATGGAGGATCAGTTCATTCCGGTCGACCGGATGGACCAGGTCTTCGTCGGGCTCGAAGAAGCCGGCATCGAAGTTCTGGACGACGACGCCGTCGAGAGCCCGGAAGCCACCCGCGTGACCAAGCGCGCGGCCACGGCGGTCTCGGCTCCTGCGGCGACCCCCGCACCCCAAGCTGCCGCGCTCGGCGAGAAGATCGACGACCCGGTCCGCATGTATCTGACGCAGATGGGCGAGATCCCGCTGCTGACCCGCGACCAGGAGATCTTCCTGGCCAAGTCCATCGAGATCACCCGCAAGCGCTTCCGCAAGAAGTGCATGGGCTCGGGGCTGTGCATGACGGCGTCCCTCAAGACGCTGCATCAGGTGCAGGCCGGCGAGCTGGCGTTCGATCGCACGCTCAAGGTCAACCCGAACCCGAAGCCGGACGACAACCCGAAGATCGTCGAGACGCTGGGCAAGGCCTTCCTGGCCCGCCGTCTTCCGGTCAACGTCACGACGATCGAGCGTCTGTACGAGCAGATTCGCGAGGAGTATCGCCCGATGCTCAGCGAGGATCTGCTGACGGCCGAGCAGAAGTCGCAGGTCCTGGCGCGCGTCCAGAACTCGCGACGCAAGCTCATCATCCTGATCGAGGAATGCCACCTGCAGATCAAGAAGGTGCGCCCGTACATGGACCTGCTCGAGGAGCAGTACCGCGACATCCGTTCGGTCGAGCGCAAGCTCGAGCAGATGAAGAAGAGCGGCGGCGACGCCGATCAGGTTCAGGAGCTCGAAGAGCGCATGCAGGAGTTCGAGCTCGAAGCGCTCGAGTCCGTGCCGCGTCTCAAGCGTCGTCTCGACAACGTCATCCTGCACTACGCCGAGTACGAGGACGCCAAGCGCAAGCTGTCCAGCGGCAACCTGCGTCTCGTGGTGTCCATCGCCAAGAAGTACCGCAACCGCGGCCTCTCGTTCCTCGACCTCATCCAGGAAGGCAACACCGGCCTGATGAAGGCGGTCGAGAAGTACGAGTACCGTCGTGGCTACAAGTTCTCGACGTACGCCACCTGGTGGATCCGTCAAGCCATCACTCGCTCGATCGCCGACCAGGCGCGGACCATCCGCATCCCGGTGCACATGATCGAAACGATGAGCAAGCTGCGCAACGTCACCAAGAAGCTCGTCCAGGCCAAGGGCCGCGAGCCGTCCGTGGAAGAGGTGGCCGAGGCCACCGGCATCACGGTCGAGGAAGCCAAGCGTGTGATGAAGATCAGCAAGCACCCGATCAGCTTGGATCGACCCATCGGCGAGTCGGACGACAGCTACTTCGGTGACTTCATCGAGGACGAGAGCGCCGAGAGCCCGATGCAGGCGGCCGGTCAGGAAATGCTGAAGGAGCGCATCGAAGACGTGCTCTCGACGCTGACCTTCCGCGAGCGCGAGATCATCAAGCTGCGTTACGGCATCGGTGACGGTTACACCTACACCCTCGAAGAGGTCGGCCGCATCTTCCGCGTGACGCGCGAACGCGTGCGTCAGATCGAAGCCAAGGCCGTGCGCAAGCTGCGCCACCCGGTCCGCGCCCGCCAGCTGGCGAGCTTCTTGGACGGGGTGCACGTCGACGACGACGCCGAGGGCGATCCGCGCGACCTGTAGGCCTTCGACCGTCTCGACAACGACAACGGGCCCGGAACCACAAAGGTCCTGGCGCCCCGATCCGGCCGCCCCACCGTCCTTGGACGGTGGGGCGGCTGGCGTTTCGGTCCTGGGTTCGTCCAACATCCCGGGCGGCAACGGAGCGAAGCGCCGGCCTCGAACCGCCACAGGGGCGCTCGATGGCGGGTTGACGCCATCGGGTCGCACCTCACACCCTGGAACCGGCAGCCTTTCGGGCCCCCCGGCTCCCCACGGCTGGAGCGACCCCGTAGACTGTCGCGCCGCACATCGCAGCGGACCCCATGCAAGACACTCTCCACGCGCTTCTAGGACTCCAGGAAATCGATCGCCAGATCTTCCAGGTCGAGTCCGAACTCTCCCGACTCCCCAAGGAACTCGAAGCGCGCATGGGAGGCCTCGCCCAACGCGAGCACAACATCGCCGAGCGCACCGCCGAGCTGAACAAGCTGCGCGCCGGCATCAAGGAGATCGAGGACATGGCCACCGGCCTGCGCCAACGTCAGCGCAAGCTCGAGAACGAGGCCGCGAGCCAGAAGATCGACGCGGCGATGCTGGCCAGCTACCAGCACGAGATCCGATCGGTGAAGCGCACCGTGTCCAGCGCCGAGGACGACGGCCTCGAACTCGTCGGCCAGGCCGAGACGATCGAGAACGAGATCGCCGAGATGCGCGCTGCCCTCGAATCCGAAGCGCCCGACCAGGTCGCCTTCCGCGACAACGTCGCGACCGAGACCACCGCGGCCCAGGCCAAGCTCGCCGAGCTCCAGGCCGAGCGCGCCAAGCTCTCCTCCGACGGCATCTCGCCCGAACACATCCGCATGTACACCGACCTGCTGGCGACGCGCGAAGGCGAGGCCCTCGCACCGCTCGTCGACCAGGTCTGCCAAGGCTGCTACGTGTCGATCCCCAAGAACCTCGCGGTCCGCCTGCTGCGCGGCAACGAGATCGTGCAGTGCCCGAGCTGCAACCGGATCCTGCACCGCGCTTGATGCGGTCCCAATCCCCTCCAGGGATGGGGTGGGTTGCGGGATCCGCCCGTCGCGGGTGAACTGGATCCATGAGTTGGTCCCCTGGTTCATGGCGTTCGAATTCGCTCCTGCGATTCGCATCCATCGCTGTCTTGATCCCTGCGATGCTGATCACCGGGTCGGGATCGAGCCTCGGACAGGAGATTCACGGCGAGTGGGGAGCGGACCCGGGAGGTAGTTTGTTCGGGTACGGACTCGATGTCATCGAGGACTACGACGGGGATTGTCGTCCCGATCTCTTGGTTGGATCGGCTGGGTCCGGACCCGTGTTGTTCTTTTCACCGGCGCAATACGCCGGAAAGATCTTCGTCATAGGCTCCCAGGCCAACGTGCCCGTCGCGGAGTTCACTGGGACCGCAGATACGGACCAGATCGGATCGCGTGTCTTCGGTCTTGACGACCTGGATGGCGACGGTCTTCCTGAGATCGGCACCTCTGCCGGCGTTCACTGCAACGTGGTTCTCTTTTGGTCAGGGACC